>CAIYTD010000229.1 GCA_903928955.1 Oligoflexia bacterium
AAGATTATGAAGACTTACCTGCAAATAGCGAAACAATGATTTACATATCTATGATTCAAATAATGCTAAAGCGCCTCGCTCCAATTAATAGTTCGTGACCTTTTAAAACAGACTCTCAAGCACAGATCAATCTTCACAGCCATTATCTATTTTTTCGACTTCGATAGTTTTATTCCAATCTTGAATTAAATCACTGGCCTCCTTATTACCTGTATTACCGCAGGTAAAAACAACCGGAGTATAGTCTTGCTCAAATGATACAACATAAGACTCTAAATTATTTATATTCGAACAAGCTCCGTTTACATCACGGAGTGTGGAAACGCCCTTTACTATAATGCCCATGCGAGATATAAATTTTGGACAATCGAATTGTTGATCAAGATGGCGCGCCCTATCGTGATTTTTAAAGTCAGTACTAGAGTTACTAGCGGAGCCACAGGCAGTTATAAAAATAACGTTCAAAAGTAATAATTTTTTCATAAAAAATTTTTAATTTATTAAAACCCGAGGAAATTTAAAAACTTCCTCGAGCTAAATTCCTCTAGCACTTCTTCAAATATTTCAGAAATCAACGTGATTTAAAAGAATACTCCTCAAAGTAATTCTCTGACTATTTCCAGTGCGGCCCATGGAAACATCCATACATGCAACTCCGTTAAAAGAGTATTGATGACAAGATCTCAGAAACTTCAATTCCCTTTCCCTATAGCCACGGCTCAGTAAATAAGTAGATATATCTTCATCACCATTGCAAATATAGAGCGCCGTACCATAAAGTTTTTTTAACGACACATTTGTTGCGTCCATAAAATACTGTTTCGCAGCGGGATGGTATTCTGGATACTGAGCGAGAATAGTTATTGCTTTCTGCATAAACATTTCATTTTCCTTCAAAGATTGCTCATCCATGCTCTCGTGATCCACGCTAGAGATATGAGCATAGAGATTGGCTAAATCAGCTCCAGCTTGAATTTGACGATCTTGCGCTACAATTCTTTCTTCTTCAGCTTTATGCCATGCAACTAACTGACGATAATAGTCTGGACCTTCAGAAATATGGCACACGCCGTGCCTGTTTAAATTTGGAAATAATTCACTAAGCGGAGCATATCCGGGCATAGCATAGGAGGAGGACTCAGCGATCGTCAATAAAAAAAACAACAAAACGAAACAACAACTGCAGTTCTTTGGTTTTAAAAAGTTCACAAAGAGCTCCTTTTCTCTCCACTCACACACTGAAAATTTAATTTTAACTCAATTTAATTTAGTACTCTAATTGTATCGTTTTGAAAAGTGTAAAATAGATTTTTTTTGAAATTTCTTACAGATAAAGGGTAAGCCGTAGGCTTGAATATATACTATTTATTTAGTATAAATAGTGAGCCTCTTCCTTAACCTCTAGAAAATTTTATCTTCGTTTTTCCCAATTTTATCCCTCTTTGTTCTGGTTAGAATTTTTAGATCATCAGTGATTTTTGCCTGATTCACCTTAAATTTGTCATATTTAAGGTACTGCCCAATTTTTTCAACAAGTTCCAATCCTAAGGTACAAAGAGGAAGTTTACCGACTAGGATAAATAAACAAACAAATCAGTCCAAGCTATTGACCTGAAAGGAAACCCAATTCTTATGCTTGTATCGGAATGAACGCTATCTCTAGTATAAACAAACGAGGGCCTCTTAGGGATCAACCCTAGAAAGCCCTCGCATCTAAATCTTGAATCGGGTAGAAAACTGAAGCTCCGCTAAATAGAAACAACTTCCTGAACTTCCGGAATCGCCTCTCTCAAACGGCTTTCAATTCCTACTTTCAATGTAGCTGTTGAACTCGGGCAACCACTACAAGATCCTTGCAAATATAGGTAAACGACCCCATCTTCGAATTTTTCAAAGGTAATATCGCCCCCATCCATTGCCACTGCAGGACGAATTTCCTGGTCGAGAATTTCTCGAATTTTATTTTCAATCTCTGTCTGGCCACCTTTATGGGCTTCTTGAGGACCTAAATCGTTTAAAACAGGCTCATTTTGAACTAAATGATTTTCAATAATTGCAGATGAGCTTTTATGAACAAGATCCCAATCGCCATCTTCCGCCTTGGTCACAGTAATAAAGGTTTTACCCAGCATCACTGCAGAAATACCTGGAACCTCAAAAAGCCTTGCTGCCAAAGGAGAACGTTTTTGAGCATCCTCCTTATGAATAAAATTCACGGCTCCCTGACTGAGAAGCTCCCGATTCACGGAGTATTTCAAAGTATTTGGATTTGGGGTAAATTCAAGAGAAACGTAAACATCGGATTGAGTAACCATAAAAATAACCTTTATATTCTGATTTTAACAAATATTTCACTTTTTAACATGATAAATCCCCTACGAAAATAGAATTAACCTAGGTAACATAAACTCTATGAATCCCATTTTATTTAAAATACTATTGTGGCTAAGTTGTAGCTTCTTTTCGGCGAATGTTGAGGCACTTGATCCCACTCCTTCAAAAAAAAACCTCATACAATTTGACCACTTAGAAGAAAATACGGTTTTCTTTAAAACAATTCCTGCTGACGCACCCCAGCCACCCCCATTGAAAACAAAACTATTTGAATTGAGTTACTTAGGGGCTCTACAACCCGCTGAGAGTCTACCCTACTTTTTTTTCGGTGGCAAAAACTGTCAGAATTGTTCAGAAGACCGAGCGATCTACGTTCTGCAACCCTCCTCAAGCAAGCCCCAGACATTTGTTTATCCTGGGAAAATTTTTGAGACTAAAAGCCGAGAGCTCCTTCTTGAGTCTCGTGCCTTTTATGGCCAATGTCTTCCCAAGAGAGATCCAGTCTTTGTCATTTTTCAAAGGGAAAAAATAGATCGTCGAAAATTTTTACAGTCCAGTGTTCTCATTGTAGAACCATCTCTTCATCTTCTAGAAGAAAACCTTCTAGAACGGCATCTCCCCAGCATTCAACCCACCCTGCAAAGAGTTAAAAAGAAAGTCTGCTTTGAAATCGAGGGACGAAACCGTATCATGCAGAGCAAATCGCTAGAAATGAAATTTTAGCCCGTACCGGCGGTCTCATTGGAAATCAAATCCAATTATGGTATCGCATTGCGATTATGTCCAACATCACAAGTATCCAGGCAAGAGAAGTACTAGACTCCAGGGGATTTCCCACCATTGAGGTAGAAGTATCCACCCAAGGAGTAACCGGAAGGGCCATCGTTCCATCTGGAGCATCTACAGGTGAAGGCGAAGCACTAGAACTACGGGATGGAGATTCCAAGCGCTATTTAGGAAAAGGAGTCCTCAAAGCTCTTAACAATGTCCGAGAGAAAATAGCACCAGCAATACTCAATAAAAACTTCTCTACTTCCTCGGATCTAGATCGAACTCTCTGTGATTTAGATGGCACCCCTAACAAATCTCAATTAGGAGCAAACGCTATTCTAGGAGTAAGCATGGCATTTCTTCGCGCTCAAGCCCTAGCTCAAGGCGTATCCACAGATCGGCTCCTAGCCACACAGCTTGGAACAACAGGATCCATTCTCCCGGTCCCTCTGATGAATATCCTCAACGGAGGAAAACATGCCGACAACGGACTTTCCATACAGGAATTCATGATTGTTCCACTCGGCTTCAATACTTTTTCAGAAGCACTTCGAGCGGGCGTTGAAGTGTTCCATCACCTGAAGAAAATTTTGCATGATAAGGGCTTGTCTACCGGAGTAGGCGATGAAGGAGGCTTCGCTCCGGTTTTCCAAGGAAGCCACCCCCATCACCAAGCGCTCCAAGTTGTTACACAAGCTATTTCTCAAGCCGGATATCGAGCAGGAGCGGATATTTATATTGCCCTCGACGCAGCAGCCAGCGAATTTTCAGAAAATCGAAATACTTACTATTTCGAAAAAAACAGACTATCCTCAAATGAGATGACTGCGGTTTATGCCCAATGGCTTAAGGAATTCCCCATTATTTCTATTGAAGATGGTTTAGCTGAACACGACTGGGAAGGCTGGGTGGACTTAACAAACGAGCTTGGAAATCAATGCCAGATTGTCGGAGATGATCTTTTTGTCACCCATCCCGATTTTCTTAAAAAGGGAATTAGCATGAAGGCAGCCAACGCTATTTTAATTAAACTCAATCAGATTGGAACAATCACGGAAACTCTTGAAACTATCGAAATAGCATCTCAAGCAGGCTATAACAAAATTATCTCTCATCGAAGCGGAGAAACCGAAGATACTTTTATTGCAGACTTAGCAGTCGGAACAAATTCTGGACAAATTAAAACCGGATCAGCTTCCCGTACCGACCGGATAGCAAAATACAACCAGCTTCTCCGACTCGAAGAAAAATTAGGGACTCAAGCCGAATATGCTGGAACCAGTTTGTTTAAACGGTTTCTCAAATGAAGGTATTTCATTATATTTTATATAAAACAACGCCCAGCCAAAAATGGCTGATCCTCTTCAGCAGCTGGCTTTTATTTCTATCGGGAATATTAACAACATTTGCTGGTTCGCCAGGCGTCTTACAAGCAATACGGCTAAAAAGTCTTTTAGATGACAAAAGCGCACATCTCGAGTCAGCAAAACTGGAACTCCAAAAACTTCAAACAGAAATCCACCTCTTAGAAAATAATCGTTTTGCTCAGATAAAAGAAATTCATCGTGTACTCGGCTATACGGCTAGTGACGAAATTATTTTTGATTTTACTCATACTCCATAACTTTTGACAGTCATTCATTTTCCAGCCAGAATATTCCGTAAGGGGGAAGTCTTTTCATGGCAGTAGGAAAAGTAAAATGGTTCAATAATACAAAAGGATTTGGATTTATTGAACGTAAAGAGGGTGGCGAAATATTTGTTCATTGGTCCGCTATTAGAAATGATGGATATAAAACTTTAGAAGCTGGCCAGGAGGTAGAATTTGACATTTATGAAAGTCAAAAAGGCCCTGAAGCTCAAAATGTTTTGATCTGCGGATAATGAATTAAATCAGGGAGTTGGAGTGAACTGTCAGAATTTTAAATCTTCAGCTCACTCCCTCTTTCAGTCCACTCTCTCGCTTCGTTTTACACTGCGTAGATTTAATTGTAGAACTTTCTTTCGGAGTCGAATCGATTTCGGAGTCACTTCGATCCACTCATCTTCATCAATCCACTCAATGCATTGCTCGAGAGACATTTTTCGAATTCCAGACAAGGTAACCAAAAGCTCGGCATGAGCAGCACGAATGTTCGTAAGCTTCTTTTCTTTACAAGGGTTCACATTTAAATCGTTATCCTTATTATGCTCCCCTACTATCATTCCTTCATAAACCGGAACACCTGGACCTACAAACATCGTTCCTCGATCTTCTAGTCCCAGAAGCCCATATTCCACAGTATCACCGGTGCGGTCCGAAATCAGCGATCCGCTCGTTCGATGAGGAAGATCCCCTTTATGGGGTCCATATCCTAAGAGCAAAGTACTAAACAAGCCAGCACCACGCGTAACCGTCAGATAACGCGATCGCATTCCTAATAAACCGCGAGTCGGAATATCGAACTCTAATCGAACTCGGCTCCCATCCACTCCAGAGCCTCCGTCGTATTTCGTCAAAAGGCCTTTTCGGCTTTGAAACATATTAGTGACATCGCCTACAGCGGTTGCAGGAAGATCTAAAACGGCCCGTTCCATGGGTTCCAGCCGATGGCCTTTTTCGTCCTCTTTGTATAAAACGGTTGGTTTTCCAATCATGAATTCAAAATTTTCTCGTCTCATTTGCTCAATCAAAATAGCAAACTGTAACTCTCCACGACCTAAAACTCGGAATTGATCATTGGTAGCAGTTTCTTCTAACCTCAATGCAACATTTTGTCGAACTTCTCTCAAAAGCCGATCCCGTAATTTTCTGGACTGAATAGCCTCTCCTTCTTTTCCAGAAAGAGGAGAAGTATTGACCGAAAAAATCATCCCTAATGTTGGCTTTTCGACATAGATTCTAGGCAATGGAGGGAGTTCATCGGAGCCAGCTAATGTATCTCCAATCTCAATCAGTTCACTTCCAGCCAAAACAGCAATGTCCCCCGCAAAAACCTCAGGTACGTCTACTTGCTTTAAACCTTCATAAGTAAATAACTGACTCGTCGAAAAACTTTCCTGACGGGGATTTCCCAATTCATCAATTCCCCTCCGAATAATTCTCTGCCCTTTCTTGACAGAGCCAGAAACAATCCGACCTATTGCTAATCTTCCGACGTAATCGGAGTACGAAAGGTTGGAGACCAACATCTGAAAACCGGAATGACCTAAAACTTTTGGAGGAGGAATGTCTTTTAGCACTTCATCAAAAAGAGGCTGAAGAGAGCCCTTTCGAGCCCCGTTCAGATACTCGGGCACCTGATTAAAATCGAGAGTGCACCACCCCTGTCTGGCACACGCATAAATAATCGGAAAATTAGCTTGTGCTTCTGAAGCGCCTAGATCAATAAACAAATCAAAAGCTTGATTCACGACTTCTTCCACCCGAGCATCTGGGCGATCGACTTTATTGATAACCAAAATGACCTTTAAACCCTGAGCAAGAGCTTTTTGTAGAACAAATCGTGTCTGAGGAAGTGGCCCTTCTGCAGCATCCACCAATAAAAGAGCACCATCCACCATCCCCATGATACGCTCGACCTCACCACCGAAGTCAGCATGGCCAGGAGTATCTACAATGTTAATCTTAGTATCACCTACCTGAACGGAGGTATTCTTAGCAAGGATAGTAATCCCCCTCTCTCGTTCGAGATCCATCGAGTCCATCACTCGATCTGAAACAGTTTGATGCTGCTGAAAAGTACCTGCCTGACGTAGAAGAAAGTCGACCAAAGTTGTTTTGCCATGATCGACGTGGGCAATAATACAAATATTACGTAAATTTTGAGAAACTTGCATATAAGAAAACTACTTCCTAACTGACAATGTGTAGGCTAAGCACCTCGAATTGCTGCAACGAGGGCCTCACAGGTTGCTTTGGCATCGCCAAAGATTAAAGAGCAATTGGGGTAATAAAATAAAGCGTTATCCACTCCTGAATATCCAGCTTTCATCGATCGCTTACTGACAAAAATATGTTTTGTCTTATAAACATCTAAAATAGGCATACCATAAAGAGGGCTGGATTTATCGCTCTTTGCAGCCGGATTCACAACGTCGTTAGCTCCAATGACTAGGCCTACGTCCGCTGAAGAAAACTCGCCATTTATTTCATCCATTTCAAAAACGCAATCATACGGGATATCGGACTCAGCTAAAAGAACATTCATATGCCCTGGCATTCGTCCAGCTACCGGATGGATCGCAAACTTAACTTCTACCCCTTTTTCAGTCAGTATCTCGTAGAGATCTTTAACCGCATGTTGAGCTTGTGCAACGGCCAAGCCATAGCCTGGGATAATGATGACTTTTGAAGAGTTTTCAAGCAAAAAAGCAGCATCTTCAGCAGAAGCCGATTGAACACCTTTACTCGCTGCTTGAGCAACAGTGGAGTTCTGAGTTGGGTCTCCCCCTACTCCCCCAAAAATAACACTCAAAATAGAGCGATTCATCGCTTGACACATAATATAAGATAAAATCGCACCACTACTTCCCACTAACGCACCGGTGGTAATCAAAAGCTGATTATTTAGAATAAATCCAGTCGCTGAGGCCGCCCATCCTGAATAAGAATTCAACATCGAAACTACTACTGGCATATCTGCTCCACCAATAGGTAAAACCAACAAAAAACCGAGTGCTAATGCAATACCTATTAGGACTCCAAAGGACAAAATATCCTGGGTCATTGTAAAATAAGCGCCGCATCCCAGCAAAGACAAGCCTAAGAAAAGATTGAGTAAATGTTGACCCCAGAAAACAAGAGGACTTGACTTGAGAATCTCTTGCAATTTACCAAATGCAACGAGGGACCCAGTAAAAGTGATCGCACCAATGACGCTGCCCACGGCTAGTTCGATGAGCGCAATAGGACTCAGCTCACTCGATCCGGAATGAGACAGAAAGGTGCCCACAGCTACCAGCACAGCAGACAACCCAACAAAACTATGAAGTAACGCTACCAACTGCGGCATAGCGGTCATACTAATACGCAGAGCCAAAGCAATCCCTACAACTCCACCACCCAACAACGCCCAAATCCAGGTATAATTTTTAATCTCAGGATTCATCCATGTGACTGAAACAGCGAGTGCCATCCCAATCATAGCCAACATATTTCCACGTAAAGCTGTTTTTGGAGAACTCAAACCTTTGAGTCCATAAATAAACAGAATTGTGGCTATTAAATAGGCAAAAGCAAAAAAGTCAGCGCTCAGTTCCATAATCTACCCATCTCCACTTTTTCCTCTATTTTTTCTTTTTAAACAT
>CAIYTD010000230.1 GCA_903928955.1 Oligoflexia bacterium
CAGGCATCTCCATAGACCCAGGCATTTCCAGTTACCCAAGCATGACCAGTAACGCGGGCATGATCAGTGATACGGGAATGATCAGTAACATGAGCACCATCACAAATACTTGCTTCTAACCCAATATGAGGCTTATTACGAAAGGGTTGCCGTCCTGTTTGCATAACAGTTGCACTATCAGCGACAAACCCTCCTAGACTACCGTCTGAATTTCTTGTGCATTTTCCAGGAGCACCATTACAAGGAGGATGAACAGAGTCTGTAATACACCAATTATCATATGCAGAGATCGGGTTGATGAAGAAAAATGAGAATAAACTGATAAAAATAGCTGAACTTAAAATCATTAAAAATAACCCCTCAAATAAAAAATACCCAAATAAAATTCAAGCCCTAGTTCTAAAATGCATAATTCCCCTCTGAGATCACTTTATTTCCGAAAATAAGAGCATCTCCAAAGACCCTCGCCGTTCCAAAAACGTTGGCATTTTCATAAATCCGAGAATCTCCCGAGACCAAAGCATTCCCCATCACCCACGCATTTCCTGTAACCCGAGCATTTCCAAAGACCCGAGAATTCTCAAAAACCGAGGCACTACCAGAAATCTGAGCGCTTCCAAAAACCCAGACACTTCCAAAAACCTGCCCAGTTCCGAAAATCCAAGCACTTCCAGAAACCCATGCATTTCCGAAGACACTAGCGCTACCAAAAACCCAGGCACCTCCAGAAATTCGGGCATTTCCCATGACCCGAGCAGCTCCAAAGACCCGAGCATGATCACAAACACTTGCTTCTAATCCAATATAAGGCCCATTACGACCCAAGCCACTGACAATTACCGAGACAACACTTGCGGTATCAGCAACAAATCCTCCCAAGCTGCCGTCAGAATTTCTTGAGCATTTTCCTAAAACACCACTACAAGGTGGGTTGACGGGATCTGCTATACACCAATCATCATCTGCAAAGGTCGGGGTAATAAATAAAAATGAGAATAAACTGATAAAAATAGCTGAACTTAAAATCATTAAAAATGACTCCTCAAATAAAGGAGAATCTATTTTTCATGATCTGAGTTTTAAAATGGAAAAAATATTAAATTTAAAAAAATAACTTGTGAATATTTTAATGCAAAAAACAGATCTCGTTCGCTTAGACAAGCCCAAGTACCACACCCATGCACTTAACTTCAACTCACAATTTTGGTCCATGAATGTGACTCTTGAATTACTCGTTTGGAGGAATTGCCCAATCCGGTTTATAAAAATAGCGCTCAAAATTACGATTTATTGCCGTCCATCGACCGGGGGTTTGGTCTTGGCTAATAAATTTTTGAATTGCGTTTACTTTCGAGTCCAGATCATCCACCATATGAACAAGAAGTGCTTCTAAGCACTGAGGTTCTTTGGGAGAGCCATATTCTAAACGTCCATGATGGGCAAGAATCACATGTTTGAGAAGTAGTTTTTTTTCCTCTGGAAAACCTCCAGGAAGTTTTCCAGGTTGAGCTTCGAGTTCTCTTATTTTACGATCAATGAGTTCCACTCCCATCACGAGATGGCCGATCAACTTACCTTCATTTGTATAATCCGTCACGCGATCATAAGAGAGCTCCCAAATTTTTCCAATATCATGAAAAAATCCTCCTAAAAAAAGCAAATCCCGATCGAGATATTTTCCATAATGCCTAGATAAACTGTCTAAAATTCCAGTTATGGAAACAACATGCTCCAGTAGGCCCGTTTTATAAGCATGGTGCATTCCCTTTGCTGCAGGAGCACGTTTCATTTTTTCAATAATCTCAGGATCATCCCTCAAAATAGCTTCAGCAAGAGCTTTATAATAAGGGTCCTGAATGGAAGAAACATAATCTAAAAGAACTCCATAGAGACGATCCGCATCCAAGTCACTTTCAGGCAGATAATCTTTTTGCTCGACTTCATCTTCCCTTAAAATCTGAAGTCGCTGAACAACAATCTGCCTTCTTCCCTGATAAGTCTGACAACGTCCTTCTACAAGAACAAAGGCATCTCTCACCGCTTGCCCTACATAAGCGGTCACATCCTCCCAAACCCTTCCTTCGATCTCCCCCGTTTTATCCATAAAAACGAGGTTCATATAAGGCTTTCCATTCTTACCTACGGCAGTAGCGCTGAATTTAATTAAGAAAGGTGATTCAACGCTATCTTTATCCTTTAAATCTTTTATAAACTGAGTTTTTTTCATAAATTTACTCTTACATTTGAACTGTTTGCCAATACCATCTTAATATGCGAGATCTTAGAAATGTTCCAGATTTACCATCCAGAATCAAAAACAAACCTCCTCGAATGGAGTTGGGTTATTTTATCCGGTCCTGACGCAAAAAACTTTTTGCACCGACTTACAACAATAAATGTCAATCTTCTTCCAATAGGAGAAGGTCACCCGGGCTGCTTTTTAACTCCCCAAGGAAAAATTCGAGTCTTTTTCATCCTTTGGAATCTAGGTCCGGATGAATATGCTTTTGAATTTGAAGCTGGTCCTTCCGGAAAATGGAAACAAAACCTCCTAAAGTTCCTAGAGGAATTCACTTTTGCTGAAAAAATGACTGTAACCGATCTCTCTACTTCACTTCAGTGGACCTGGTTGTTTAATGAGGGTTCTGATCAAGAGCATAAAACTTCTCCCATCGATTCCGGATTGAGAATCTGTCACCACGGCTCTTTAGACTATGGAAGGCTTTGGAGCACAGCATGGGGGGATCCTACTCAGCTTGCTGAATGGCTAAAAAAATTCTATCCAAAAAGCCCAACGCTTAAACTGCAAGAAATTGAGTCGTGGAGAATGCAAGCTCTGCGCCCAAGAGTAAACTCAGAAATTACAGAAGCAGTTCTACCCCTTGAGATTGGCCTAAGGCAGGCTATTGCAGACAATAAGGGATGCTATCCTGGCCAAGAAGTCATCGAAAAAATCATTGCTTTAGGTTCACCTCCGAGAAGACTTGTTCGAATCGAAGGTGAAGGAAATGCACCCCGTATCGGAGATTCGATTTATCACTTCTCGACACCATCGATTGTGCTAGGACAAATTACCAGTATCTCAAAACAAGGAAACAAATATTCAGCGCTCGGATTAATCAAAAAAATTCATGCAAAAGAAGGTTTAGAAGTCCAATTTTCCACTAACCAGGGGGCAACTTATCAAAACTCCAATTGTGAAAAACCAAAAGGAGCGATTACTCAAATCAGCTCCTACTGATAAATATCTGATTGCCTGCATCCTTTGGATAGGAATATTGCTAGGTTCAACAAGTGAAGCAAGCTCCATTTATAAAGATCAACCTTTTTCGTCAATAGATGCATTTGGACTTTCTCCTTATTGGGAATGGAGAACCCTTGAAAGTGAAAATTTTCGAGTCCTTTTTCCTTCTCATCTCAAAGAAATAGCTGATCTGGCAGCTCAATACCTAGAAGAAACCCACTGCTTTTTAGCTCCCATTCTCCGCTGGCAACCCCATTATAAAACACAAATTTTAGTCATTGATAACTCAGACATCGCCAACGGCTTAACCGCTGCTTTATTACGAGTCGGAATTGTCCTTTGGGTAACTCCTCCTGAAAATTGGGATTCAAACGGATATTATGATGATTGGCTCCGACTTTTAGTCGTGCACGAATATACTCATTTTCTAAATATGGATGCTACCTCGAGCTTCTGGAGTCCCCTTCGATTTATTTTTGGAGATTTAGGACTTCCCAACTCTACCTGGACCCCCTGGATGCTAGAAGGCCTTGCAGTTTATATGGAAACTCGATTTACTACTGCAGGTCGCGGTAGAAGCCCCTATTATGAAATGGCGCTAAGAACAGCAATAGAAGAACAGACATTCAACACTCCATCGTTTGTCACAATTAATCAAATTTCAGGTAAGAATCCTTACTTTCCTGGAGGAGATACTCGTTATCAGTTCGGATATCAACTCATAAACGAAGTAACGAAAGAAATCAAACGGCCCGATTTTAGCGGAGTTTCTTATGATAAAAAAGATAGAATAAAAACAGGCGAGGACATCCTAGGTATTCTCTCTGAGAGAGGAAGTCGTAGAGTCCCATTTTTCATTAATGATAACTTAGAAAATATTACTGGAAAAGATTGGTATACTTTTTGGAATCAATGGACTGAAAAAACGCAAAAACGCATGCAAAACGACCTCCATACAATTCGCAATCAACCTCTTTCCAAAGTCACACTATTGACAGAAAAAGATCATTTCAAGAGCAGTAACTTATTAAGTGGTGCTATTTCCCCTGATGGAAAATGGATTGCTTATACAATGGAATCTGCAGATCAAAGATCTGGACTTTTTCTCAAAAATGAGAAAACAAAAGAAACAAAAAGATTAGACGACAAAATTGGTGGAGCAGGAATGAGCTTTACACCTGACTCACGGACTCTCTTCTACAGCGAAATTCGACAAAAAGGCCAATATGCGACTTGGTCAGATCTTCGAGCCTATGATCTAGAAAAAAATTACAGCTATGAATTAACTTCTAACTTAAGAGCAAAGGATCCTCACGTCTCACCTGATGGTAAATGGGTAATTTTTACTCTCACTGAAACCGCAATTACGCAACTAGCGCTTGCACCACTTATAAAAGTCTCCGAAGAATATAAACTAGGACGTATATTAAAAATAGAATTTGGCTCAAAATATGACCATGTAGCAAATCCAAAATTCTCAATAGATGGCAGTAAAATCTACTGTAGTTTTCACCCAAACGGAAAATCTCAAGAAGATATTTTAGTATATGATCGAAGTACCCAAAAAATATCAGTCTTTTTTTCAGATGGCAATTATAATCGCTTCCCGATTGAAAATGCATTAGGACAAGTCTATTTCATTTCTAATCTCACCGGAGTAAATAATCTCTACCATTATTTAGAGCCGGGAAAAAAACCTGAACTGGTAACAAACATTACAACAGGAATTCAATTTCCTTTTTTTAATCTAAGCAACAAACAAACTTACATTTATGCATCTGTTTTTTCATCCAGCGGATGGAAGCTGGGACAAGTAGAGCTTCTTCAAAAATCTATTTCCGCTGAGTCTGTAAGAGTTTCACTCCCTCCAGCCCCTCCCATCGGGATAAACTCGAAAACAAATCTCAAAAAATCAGAATATTCAAAATATAAAGATCAGCCCTACTCTCTTTATCCAAGCATTCTACCTCGAATTTGGACTCCACTCATTGGATGGGATGCTCAAGGAATGACTGCAGGTGCAGAATTAGTTGGTTTTGATGCTATTAACGAGCATCGGTATGTGCTCGGTGTCGATTACGAATCTCAACTGCAACAAGTTAATGGGTTTGCTCTCTATTCCAATCGCTCTCTTGGGCCCTCCATTAATTTGAGCGGCAGTTGGAACACTTTTATTTTGGAGACAGACCCAAATTTTTCCATAACGCAATATGCGAGAGAATTTCTCTATTCAGCATCGATTTCTTATCCTCTTTTATTTACCTATAGTAATCTGACTCCCTCGCTAGCAGCAAATTTAGAACAGGATTTCTACTATATCACCGCTCCCAATTTCTCCCAGCCACTCTTAATCAACAAATCTCCTCTGCAAGTGAATTTGGATGCCAGTCTTTCCTTTTCCAACCTAGAAACATCGAATCTCGCTTTTACTAGCGAAGGAGGACGCTCCACCGTTTTAGGAGCCAGACTCTCCTTTTCTGGAAACGATCCCGTTTGGAAAGCATTATTAATGGATCAAGAAGTCATTCCAATCGCAAAACATACTACTTTAATCCCTTCTGTGAAAGCCATGTGGACATCCCAAAAAAGCGTGACTTTTCCATGGACAGAAACTCAGTTAGCAGGACGAACTCAAGGAACCCAATTTGGCCCAGTCCTCTTTAATCCACTTTTAGGAGACAACCTGAACCAACTGACTCTGCGAGGCTATCCCTACTTTTCTTTCTTTGCCCCGGCAGGAGCTGTAGCTTCGATCGATTTCCGTTTCCCCATTGTTCAAATTTTCGAAGGGTTAGGAACAAATCTTCTTTTTCTCAATCAATTTTATGGCTTTACATTTGCGGAGCTAGGAAGTCTATTTTACTCAAATTCCACCACTCTGCTTCCATCTGTAGGAGGAGGACTCAGAATGACCACTGAGCTCTTTTTCTTCCCCGTTACTTTTTCGGCAGAATACCATGCAGGTCTCCAAAAAAGTTTACATGGAACAGATGATTTGTTTTTTCAAGTGATCTTAAACGCTCTTACTTTTTGATGCTCCTAATACCTGATTTAAAAAGTACGATAGTATTCTCTCTTCTTAAAATAGACGTTTGGTGCTAAAGCTTTTCCAGCTCTAAAAAATCTTGACGCATGCTGCTAGACCGTCTTAAAATGTAATAAACAAAATATCAGCAGTGCACATTTCAATCGTGAGGCCTTCGTTGGAAAAGTTCAGTTATTTAAAAAGTACGAATGCAGATTATATTGACGAGCTTTTTGCTCTCTATACCCAGAACCCCGAGTCTATAGACCCATCTTGGCGTTATCTATTTGAAGGGATCGAGCTCGGCAATGATAGGGAGCCCACTTGCACACCGGTTACTCCGGCAGACCTCCACTTTGAAGTTAAAGTAGCAGAGCTGATTCTTACCTACCGTGAGTCAGGAAGACTCTTGGCTCACATGGATCCGCTCTCTCCAGCCCCCTCTTCACATCCCTTATTAGAGCTTTCTCGTTTTGGACTCAGTGAAGCGGATCTTTCAAAAAATTTTACAGCTGGAAAACTCATTGGAATAGGCCCGTCCACATTAACAGATATTCTCAGCCGCCTGAAAGAAACCTACTGCAAATCCATTGGAGTTGAATTTACACATATTCAAAATTTGACAGAACGCAACTGGCTCCAAGAAAAGATGGAAACTTCTCAGAATCGAAAAATATTGGATTCTCAAACTCAAAAGCAAATTTTATTAAGAATCACTGAAAGCGAAACATTTGAGAGATTTCTTCATACCCGATATGTTGCTCAAAAACGATTTTCTCTCGAGGGAGCCGAGGGAATCATCCCTTCCTTAGACTGTATGATTGAAATCGGGGCTGAACTAGGCGCCGAAGAATTTGTAGTAGGAATGGCTCACCGAGGCCGATTAAACGTCCTTGCAAATATTTTTGGAAAGAAACCAGAGTTTATTTTCACAGAATTTGAAGGTGCCTATCCAGTAGACTCCTCACTAGGAGAAGGGGACGTCAAATACCATAAAGGGTTTTCAGCTGACATCACTACTCGTAACGGAAAGAAAGTCCATCTCTCCCTTGCCTCTAATCCGAGCCATCTTGAGTTTATCAACCCGGTAATTGAAGGAATTGCTCGAGCCAAGCAATCTCTCATGCAGGATACAGAAAGAAAAAAAGTCATCCCCATTGCCATTCACGGAGATGCCGCCTTTGCCGGGCAAGGAGTCTGTTACGAAACCCTAAATCTTTCGCAGCTGAACGGATATAGAACTGGAGGAACACTCCATATCGTTATTAATAATCAAGTAGGTTTTACTACCTCTCCGGAATTTGCAAGATCCACTACTTATTCCACCGACCTGGCGAAAATGCTAGAAGTGCCCATTTTTCATGTAAATGGAGATGAACCCGAGGCACTTTGGTATATTTCTCAGCTTTGCGTGGAATACCGACAGAAATTCAAAAAGGATGTCATCATTGATCTTGTTTGCTACCGAAAACATGGCCA
The DNA here is from genome assembly GCA_903928955.1 of Oligoflexia bacterium. Lineage (GTDB taxonomy): Bacteria > Bdellovibrionota > UBA1018 > UBA1018 > UBA1018 > CAIYTD01. Next base: position 7,749 of record CAIYTD010000230.1, read on the forward strand.
CAACGAGGGGGATGAACCTTCCTTTACGCAGCCTATCCTCTATAAAAAAATTAAATCGCATCCTTCTTTACGTGAAATTTATTCAAAAAAGCTCGTATCTGAAAAAATCCTCACTTCTGAAGAGGCACAATTTCTCGTTCAAAAAGTCACCGACCAACTGAGCGAAGCCCAAACCCGAGCTAAAGCAGAAACTCCAAAACCTTGGGTTTCTACCCTAGAGGGCACTTGGAAGAATTTACGTCGTCCTGAAGAAGCCGATTTCTTTAAACCGGTTGCTACCCATGTATCCGAAAGTCAACTCAAACAACTTTCTCAGCAGCTCAATCAAATTCCTGCAACATTTCACGTCCACCCTAAACTAGTCCGCTTTTTTGAGGCTCGATTGAAAGCGATTCAAGAAAACAAAGCAATTGATTGGGGCAACGGCGAAGCTCTCGCTTTTGGAACACTCCTTCAAGAAGGCCACCCCGTTCGATTATCAGGACAAGACGCAGAAAGGGGCACCTTTACTCACCGTCACTCAGTCCTCAATGATGTAGAAACGGGTGAAACATATACCCCTCTCAATCATATCTCCCATCAAACTGCCTTTTATAATGTTCATAATAGCCATCTATCCGAAACTGCAGTTATGGGCTTTGAATATGGATATTCCCTAGCAGATCCCCATTCACTCATTATTTGGGAGGCTCAATTTGGAGATTTTGCCAATGGGGCTCAAGTAATTTTAGATCAATTTATTTCTTCGTCAGAATCCAAATGGCAAAGAATGAGTGGCCTCACCCTTCTTTTGCCTCATGGATTTGAAGGACAAGGTCCAGAGCACTCGAGCGCAAGATTAGAACGATTTCTTCAGCTTTGCGGTAAAAACAACATGATTATCTGCAATCTGACTACGCCTGCACAACTCTTTCATGCCCTGCGTCGCCAAGTGAAACGAGATTTTCGAAAGCCCATGGTGATCCTGTCACCTAAAAGCTTACTACGGCATCCTCTGGCCGTTTCTCAACTTCAAGATTTTACCGATCGTATTTTTGAAGAGGTTTTAGATGATCCAGAAATCACATCAGAAAAGGAAGCGGAAAGGATTCAAAAAATAATCCTTTGCTCTGGAAAAGTTTACTATGACTTAATTGCAGAGCGTACCTCTAAAAAGATCCCTGCGACCACTATTCTGAGATTGGAGCAAATCTATCCTTGGCCAGAAGAAAAATTGATCCAAATCTTTAAAAAATATAAGAATGCAACTTCCATTCTCTGGGTTCAAGAAGAACCCCGAAATATGGGGGCTTGGAGTTTTGTCTTTAATACTTGGAGCGGGGGATATGACTTTTTTAAAGAAAAAGTGGGAGGCAAATCCATCCAGTATGTCGGAAGAGAAATAGGAGCTGCCCCTGCAGTTGGATCTCATAAAGTACACGAAATGGAACAAGAAGCACTTATCCAGAAAGCTTTTGTATGAAACATCATGTAGTTGCACCCAGCGTTGGCGAATCTATTACTGAAGTCAGTATTCTCAAATGGCTGAAAAAAGACGGACAATCAGTAAAATCAGGTGATCTTTTATTAGAGATTGAATCTGATAAGGCAACAGTTGAAATCGTAGCTGAGTTTTCGGGCGCACTCCAAGTCATAAAAACAGACGGAGAGAGAATCCCTGTAGGTGAAACCATTGCTTGGATCGATGACTCGATCCCAGGAACAACTGGAATCACTCTCCCTCCACCTCCCCCAGCTGCTCTGCAAGTTTCTACGCCTTTACCAGGAGAGCTTCCCACCATGGGGCCTGCTGCCCGGAAAATGGCAACGGAACAAGGAATAGATATTCATACTATTCAAGGAACTGGCAAAGGTGGACGGATCACTCAGGGTGATTTACTCTCATCAAAACCTTCCACTCCCATCACAAAAACAATAACACAAGGAACAGCAACTCTTCCTTTCTCTCCCCGCGAAGGAAATCGGAGAGTTCCTATGTCCCATCTGCGTACTCGAATTGCAGAGCGCTTAGTTCAAGCACAGCATACTGCCGCAATCTTAACCACCTTCAATGAAGTGGACATGGGTTCAATCATGGCAGTCCGGAGTAAAAACAAAGATACCTTTAAGGCAAAGCACGGAGTGGCTCTTAGCTTTATGTCTTTTTTTGCAAAGGGCTGCGTTGAGGCCTTGAAAGTGATTCCAGAAGTCAATGCATCTATCGATGGCCGAGATCTCGTTTACCATGACTACTGTGACATCGGTATTGCAGTAGGAACAGAACGCGGCTTAGTTGTTCCTATCGTTCGAAATGCCCATCAAATGGGATTTGTTGAAATGGAAAAGAAAATGGCAGAACTCGCCGTCAAAGCGCGAGATGGGAAACTATCGATCTCGGACATGTCAGGGGGTACTTTCACGATCTCCAACGGAGGAGTTTATGGTTCCCTACTTTCAACACCTATCCTGACTCCTCCCCAGAGTGGAATTTTAGGAATGCATAAAATTCAAGAGCGTCCTGTAGCAATCCAAGGAAAAGTTGAAATCCGACCTATGATGTATCTAGCTCTCTCCTACGATCATCGCCTCATCGATGGAAAAGGCGCTGTTACTTTCCTGGTCACTTTGAAAGACCTTTTAGAAAATCCTGAAAAACTCGGATTGGAATTTGAACCATGAATCCTGAAAAATTTGATTTGATCGTCATTGGCAGCGGCCCAGCAGGTTATGTTGCAGCCATTCGAGCTGCACAGCTGGGAATGAAAACAGCCTGTATTGAGAAAAGAAAAACCTATGGCGGCACTTGCTTAAATGTAGGATGTATTCCATCCAAGGCTTTATTAGATTCGAGTGAACGCTATCACCACGCTGAAGCCAAACTTCAAAAGCATGGGATTCTGGTTCCAGGTATCCAGCTCGATCTCGCCCAAATGATGAAAAGAAAAGAATCTGTGGTACGCCAACTAGTCAATGGCATCGCTGGATTACTTAAGAAAAATAAAATTGAAGGAGTCATCGGTACTGGAAAGCTCATTGCTAGCTTGGGCCCTGACCGAACCGTTGAAGTCCAAACCGAAACCGGAACCCGCACTTTGAGCGCAACTCGAGTCCTCTTAGCCACTGGAAGTGAATCGACATCCCTGCCCTTTTTACCCTTTGACGGAAAGAATGTGATCAGCTCAACAGAAGCACTCGAACTGACTGCAGTCCCAAAACATCTGGTGGTCATTGGAGGCGGAGTCATTGGGCTTGAATTGGGTTCTGTTTGGCTCAGATTAGGAGCTCAAGTCACAGTCGTTGAATTCCAAGACCGCATTTGCTCAATTGTAGATAAGCAAATAGGAAACGAACTTTATAAATCCCTGATCAAACAAGGAATGCAGTTCAAACTAGGAACCCGATGCAAAGGTGCCACCCCAGCCGGTGAGAGAATGAAGGTGCAAATCGAAGAAGTGGCAACTTCTACAGCATCCGAAATGGAATGCGACAAAATTTTAGTTTCTACAGGTCGCCGCCCCTACTCAGAAGGATTGGGTTTAGAAAATATAGGCCTCAAAACAGATCCTGCAGGCCGATTAGAGGTCAACGCTCACTATCAGACTTCGGCTCCTGGAATTTACGCAGTGGGAGATCTGATTGCCGGTCCCATGCTGGCTCATAAGGCTGAAGAAGAAGGCATCGCCGCAGTCGAACAGATGGCAGGCCAAGCCGGCCACGTTAACTACTCTGCCATTCCGAACGTTATTTACACTTGGCCTGAACTAGCTAGCGTAGGATCGACAGAGGAAGAACTTCAGGCCAAAGGAATCGCCTATCAAGTAGGAACTTTTCCCTTCCTGGCCAATGGTCGTGCCAAGGCAATGGAAGAAACCGAAGGCCTCGTCAAAATTATTTCAGATCAAAAAACAGATCGCCTTTTAGGAATGCATATTCTAGGCCCATGGGCAAGCGATCTTATTGGAGAAGGCGTTTCTGTCATGGAATTTGGCGGCAGCGCTGAAGACATCGCCAGAACCTGCCACGCTCATCCAACACTCTCAGAAGTAGTCAAAGAAGCTGCTCTTGCAGTCCATAAACGACAAATTCATATGTAGCGAAAATACTTCCATCTACTCAGCGTTTGCGCGTAATAATTTGAAAACTCTCTGAAAGCTTTACTTGCCTTAGACGCTCCTAAGCATGATCTAACAAATGCATCAAACCTAAGTGGTTTGGATATTTCCCAGTTCTCCAGACTCCTTTCGGAACATCCCGAGTTTGC
>CAIYTD010000231.1 GCA_903928955.1 Oligoflexia bacterium
AAATTAATAAAAAATAAAGTCATCTTAAATATTTTAGAAATCGAGCCAGGAGATATACTAAAAGCAGAGGATATTAAAGAAATTAAAAAATCAAACTCACCCAACATTATTTATACAACATATCCAATCAATAGCATTCCGAGTTTAAAGCAATTATCGATGTTAACAAGCATCAATCCATTTATTTTTGGCACATCTTCTTGGCTTGAAAATCAAACTTTCCAAGCACATAAAAAAATATTTAACACCTTCAAAAAAATTATTGTCTTCCCACCCTGGAATCATTCAAATTATTTCAGTATTAAAAGAGCGCAATTCCTTAAAGAATACATTCAAGAATTTGGAGTAAAACCAGACCATGACTCAATCAATGATTATGATGCAATTTCAATCATTAGCCAATGCATGAAAAAATATAGCCACAATAATTTATTAAGTTGCCTAATTCAAACTCGTAATTTTTTCGGTATTTTAGGAGTATATCATTTCAAAGAAGGGCATGCACACCCTCAAAGAAAACTTTATCCTACAATATATAATTTAGAAAAAATTCTTCCATTTAAAGTTCCATCATGAAGTTAAAAAGTATTCGTTCTTATTTAATAATAATATTACTTTTATTAAACATTATTTTCATAACAATAGCTGTCCTTTTTTTTAGTATTTTAACTGAAAGAAGTTCAAGAAACTCAACTCTAAATTCCTTTAATATGATATTCGAATATTATTTTTCAGAACTAGCTGGGAATCTAATGCTCAATCATAAAAGCCTTATCACTGAAACAGTCCGTGCCATCGCTAAAAAAGAAAAAATAGGAATCATCTTAGAAACCTCAAATGGAATCCGCTTGAAAGAGGGACTTATTAGCAATCATTCTATTTCGAAAAATTTCAGAATCATCTATGGAGATCAAGACTACGGGAGGATTCGCTTTTTTCGATCAAAATACTCTCTGTTGCCATCAGAGATAAACTTTATTATTTTACTATTTACTCTACAAACTGTAACAATAGCAATTACAAGCCTAATACTCCACAAATTTGCTACTCTGTCTGTTATAGAGCCTTTTGAAGTTCTTGTCAGAAATGCAAAAAATGGAGATTTCAACCCTTCTGGGTTTAACAAATTCTGGATACCAGAAGAGCTCAAGGCTTTAGCTCAGATACTCGCAACTTTATGGGATGAACACAAAATAAAATCTAGTGCAATTTTAGTAGCAGAAATTTCTGCGCAGGTGACTCATGACATTCGAACTCCACTCTTAGCTTTAGAAATGGTATCTTTTGACTGTATCGATCTTCTTCCAAGCAATAGACAGATACTTTTTAGATCGGCATTAATAAGTATCAAAGAAATAGTTAATAATCTCAGAGTGGAAACTAAGAAAGTTAATTTTGAAAAATTTTCACCTAAAAATACCGAGAAAATTAAAATAAAATGCTTAAACTATCCTATTTTTTCCTTACTTGAATCAGTTTTTAGCGAACAACAGCTCCTTGCTACTGGAAAAAATATAGAGTTTAAACTAGAAAGCGCGGGTGATATTCAGTCTCTATTTTCAGCTATACCATCCGACCGATTTAGAAGAATTCTATCAAACATAATATCCAATGCCGTCGAATCATTTGATAATCCTGGAAGAATTTTATTAAAAATAGAAAAACAAAAAGAAATGATTGAAATTTCAGTAGAAGATTCTGGAAGAGGCATCCCTTCTGAAGTTCTAAAAAAATTAGGAAATCCAGGAATTACTTACGGCAAAAAAAGCGGCAACGGTCTAGGATTATTTAACGCTAAAAAAATAATTGAATCATTTAAAGGCAGCTTAAATATTACCTCTAAAATTCAACAAGGCACTTTAATAACTTGTCTCATTCCAATTATTAAAACACCTTCCTATTTTCCTATTTCACTACATTTAGCAAAATACTCGAGAATAATAATTGTAGATGATGACCCGATCATCCCATTTTTTTGGTTAGACCGATTAAAACAGAAAAAAACCCTTATAGATTATATTAACAGCTTAACCTATTTTAACAGTCCTATTGAGTTTCAGGAGTTTCTAGATAAGAATCTAACAATAAGTCAAACATCTTTATTTCTAATAGATCATAACTTCTCTAATTATAAAACGAAAGGAACAGATCTTATTCTTTCAAATAGGATTACTAGTCAATCGATTTTAGTGACAAATAGCTACAGTGATTCAGAATTAAGCTCAATTATTAAAAATAATAAAATAAAAATAATTCCAAAAAATTTTATTAAATTTATTGATTTACTATAAATTAGATCAATACAAAAACAAACAAATGAGTCCAAGTCGCTTTTAATAATTTCTAATCCGAAATTTTCATGCTACTTAGATACGCCAATAGACGATTTTGATACTGCAATTGATGCGCATTCATCGAGTCAATATGGGCTCCATCCTGAATTCGCCAAAACTGCTTAGGCTCACCCGCAAGTTTAAAAATCTGCTCACCCTGACAAGAGGGAACCACTCGATCCGCTTCCCCATGAATCACAAGAAGAGGAATCGGTGAGGTAGGAGGTTTTATCTCTTGTGTATTGATTTTACACCTGTAGGGCTGGGGCTACCAGCTCAAGAAGTCTCTGAGGACGGTGTGAATTAGGTTTCTATTGATGAATTTAATAAGTCCCCTTTAAACGCAGCAGTAGGCACGGAAGACATATGGCGAATAGGATCGTTTCGGACTTCTGAAAGCTTTCGAAAAGAATTGGAGAACGTTCAGATTTCACGAAGTCATTTTGACGAGAATAAAGTAAGTGCTCTTCAGATGACTTGGAAGGAACTTCAATTCGGTGGGTATGTGGAGATACAACCTGAGATCGTTCTTGATTTTGATAAAATCGAAGAAGCACTAATAAAAGAGTAGACTCAGTGTTTGCGCGTAATAATCTAAAAATCCCTTGAAAGCCTCGCTAGTACAGGAAAGTTTACATTTAAAACTAGCTAGACACCATCCCTATGGGGCTTCATATTTTTTCTAAATACTTTTAATAGAAAAAGCTCTATCGTTTCCGAAGGTCTGTAAAAGTAAGTAGGAACAATAGAACAACTGAATATGTGCCTTGACTGATCTATAGGACTTGAGTCCAGCGTCCTGCAAACCTAAATAAGATTTTGTTTCTCGATGAAAACATTCTATTAAAAAATGGATATCATATTTTTTATGATGATCTATATTGGAATAGTACTGCGGGAACAATCGATAAATTTCAATTTTCACTCTCCACTTAATTTCGAATACAAAATGGTCACTTTGGAGTATACCCCTTTTAGGTTGCCCTCAAGTCGTTTAGTAGAAAATAATTTTCTCTTAATTCTATTATGATCAGTTCGTTTTTTAAAACCGACTGTAATGATTGGTGTTACTCGCTTGAAACGATTAAATGCTTGTTTTACTGGCATCCAGTTCGTGTATTTTCTCTATTGAACGACTTTAAAATTTCTAATTGACTTAATGCTTAAAATAAAATCACAACTTTTTTAAGTTATGCAGGTTTGTATTTTTTTAACATCATGTCCAGAATCAGCCAGAAGAACAATTTCATTATTTGATACAGGATCAATAAACGAGGAAATATTCAATCCATTAATATATTTACAATCCGATCATTTTCTGTAGTGTACTCAACCTTAGTTCTCTTACACTCTTTTTTTGTTAAAAATTCAATCGGCGGAAGAGGGATTAAGAAACCTTCGAAAAATAGGAAAATATTTCTCCATTGATGCCCGAAGCGCAAGCCACTTCCATGATTAAAGCTTTGTGTATTTTGGACCTGATGTGAGCTTCGATTATGAAGAGTAGAATCAATAATCAAAGCGACTGACCATGGAGATCCCTCAAATAGTTTCGAGAGTTTTTTTCCGCATCGTCTAATTTTTTTGGATCTATTGGCGATCAAGAAATTCAGGTAAATATAGGGCAAACTCGGGATGTTCCGAAAGGAGTCTGGAGAACTGGGAAATATCCAAACCACTTAGGTTTGATGCATTTGTTAGATCATGCTTAGGAGCGTCTAAG
>CAIYTD010000232.1 GCA_903928955.1 Oligoflexia bacterium
CTAAAATTAAAACAACTAAAAGTTTATTTCCTCACTTCCTCATTTTTCAATCTAATTAATTTAATTCAAGGAATAGTATGAGAGAGTTTGGAAATTTGTCTGGTCTGCATGTAAGTTGAAAAAGTCAAGCATATTATGGGTCATGTATGGAAACTTTGTAGCTGGTATTAGTAATAAATTTATGAAGCTTTTATTTCATTTTAGGTTGAGTAAAGACTGATTTTGATAGAAATAGCTATTATGATTCAAGTCAATGGATATGCCGCTCATGAAGTAAAAGCACCCCTTACACCCTTTGCATTCGAAAGGCGAGAAGTCGGTGAAAACGATGTTTTGATTGATATTCAGTTTTGTGGTGTATGCCATTCCGACATTCATCAAGCCAGAGATGAATGGGGGAGATCTCACTTTCCAATGGTCCCTGGGCATGAAATCGTAGGAATGATTTCGCGTTTGGGGAGTAAGGTAACCCAATTTAAAATAGGGGATAAGGTCGGTGTAGGCTGTATTGTGGATTCTTGTCGTCATTGTGCCTCTTGTGAAAAGGGTCTTGAGCAGTACTGCTTGGAAGGAATGACCGGAACTTATAATTCAACGGCACGTGACGGTAAAAGCGTCAATCAGGGAGGTTATTCGAATCGAATCGTAGTGGATGAAAATTATGTTTTGCGCATACCTCATCATCTTCCACTGGATCAAGTAGCTCCGCTTCTTTGCGCAGGGATCACGCTTTATTCTCCTCTTACCCATTGGAAAGCAGGCCCTGGCAAAAAAGTTGCAATTGTTGGGCTTGGAGGCTTAGGGCACATGGGAGTAAAAATTGCTCACGCATTAGGTGCAGAAGTGACAGTTCTGAGTCATTCTTTAAAAAAACAAGAAGATGGAAAACGGATGGGAGCTCAGCATTTTTATGCTACCTCTGAGCCTGAAACTTTTAAAAAACTGGAGAGTACTTTTGATTTGGTGATCAATACAGTTTCTGCTGAAATCGACTGGAATGAGTATTTGGGGCTTCTGAAGCTCGATGGTGTTATGGTCGTAGTGGGTGTTCCAACAAATCAAATCCCTATCGGCTCTTTTTCGTTGATTGCGGGAAGAAGGAGTCTTGCTGGATCCCTGATTGGTGGTATTCAAGAAACGCAAGAAATGCTCAATTTTTGTGGAAAGCATCATATCACCTGTGACGTCGAAGTGATTCCTATTCAAAAGATCAACGAAGCCTATGAGAGAGTCGTTAGAAGTGATGTGCGCTATCGGTTTGTCATCGATATGAAAACTCTTTAGTGGGCCCACTTGGTCCTTTCACTTCTTCGGAGTATCGGCTAGTTTCAGTCAAATGATAGGCTCTACAAACACTCCAGCGGCGGCTCCATCCCATTTTATTCGGCAACGGATAGATGACGACTTAAAAACAGGGAAAAATCATAGCGTGGTGACTCGGTTTCCTCCTGAGCCCAATGGGTATTTGCATATAGGGCATGCCAAGTCTATTTGTCTTAATTTTGGCCTTGCAACGGATTACCATGGAAAATGCAATCTGCGATTTGATGATACTAATCCTGTTAAGGAAGATGTTGAATATGTCGAATCCATTCAAGAAGATGTCCTTTGGCTGGGATTTCAATGGCACTCACTTTATTATGCCTCCGACTATTTTGAAAAACTTTATGAATTTGCAGTCGAGCTCATTCAAAAAGAAAAGGCTTATGTATGCAGTTTGAATTCAGATGAAATGAGAGAGTATCGAGGGACATTGACGACTGCCGGTCGAGAAAGCCCTTATAGAGACCGATCTGTTCAAGAAAATTTAGAGCTTTTTCAAAGAATGCGTCAAGGAAAGTTTGAAGAGGGCGCTCATGTATTGCGAGCTCGAATCGATATGGCGTCATCGAACGTGAATCTCCGTGATCCAGCAATCTATCGGATTCGAAAGGCCCATCATCATAGGACAGGGAATCAGTGGTGCATTTATCCGATGTATGATTATGCTCATTGCCTTTCGGATATGCTGGAAGGGATTACTCATTCTATTTGCACCCTCGAGTTTGAGGATCATCGCCCTTTGTATGATTGGATTTTAGATACTTTAAAAACAACCGTTCATCCTCAGCAGATCGAATTTTCTAGATTGAATTTGGACTATACGGTGATGAGTAAGCGGAAATTGCTGCAATTAGTTCAGGAGAAAAAAGTTTTAGGTTGGGATGATCCTCGAATGCCGACTCTCCAAGGATTGCGTCGTCGTGGCTTTACTCCTGAATCTCTGCGTGATTTTTGTGAAAGGGTAGGAGTTACAAAAAAGGAAAGTTGTATTGAAATGGGTTTTTTGGAGACTTGTGTTCGAGAAGATCTGGATCGGATCGCTCCTCGATCTATGTGTGTTTTGAATCCTTTACGTGTGGTCATTGAGAACTACCCAGAAGGTGAAGTCGAGGAGCTCGAGGTTCCGAATCATCCCAATCGTCCGGAGATGGGTACTCGTAAAGTCGAATTTTCACGGGTCATTTTAATTGAACAGGGCGATTTTATGGAAAACCCTCCTCCTAAATTTTTTCGCCTGGGCTTAGGGCGAGAAGTGAGGCTGAGATCAGCCTATTTCATTCGTTGCCATCAAGTGATTCATGATCCTATTACCGGTCAAGTTCAGGAGCTTCGCTGTACCTACGACTCTGCCACTCGAGGAGGATCAGCTCCTGATGGTCGTAAAGTCAAAGGAACCTTGCATTGGGTTTCTGAAGCTCACTCCATTCAGGTAGAAGTGCGTCTTTATGATCGTCTTTTTAATGTGCAGTTTCCAGGGGCAGGGGATCAGGATTTTCTCACCCAGATGAATCCCAACTCTCTAGAAATTTTGAAAAACTGCCGTGCTGAGAAAAGTTTGACTCAGGCACCTCCTGAATCGAGATTTCAATTTGAGAGGCAGGGTTATTTTTGCGTAGATCGATGGGATTCTAGGCCAGGGCATCCTGTTTTTAACAGGACGGTCACTCTTAAAGATTCTTGGGCAAAGGAAAAAAATACAAGCAGGAATCAGTCCTTGACGATCTGACAGAGGAGGGGCAAGCTCCTTTAAGTATGGGTTTCGAACGTTTCAAGCGTCTCGTATTGGGTGATCCTCTCACAAATGATATGGCCGTACATGAACGGCTGCCGAAATGGAAGGCACTCGCTGTCCTTTCTTCGGATGCTCTGTCGTCAGTGGCTTATGCAACTGAGGAAATTTTGATTCCACTTTCCTTATTTTCTTTGTCCGCAATGGCTTGGTCAATCCCCATTGGACTAGCAATTGGCTTCCTTTTAGTGATTATTACGATTTCCTATCGCCAGACTATAGATGCTTATCCGGGCGGGGGGGGTGCCTATACAGTTGCTAAAGAGAATCTTGGAACAACAGCGGGATTAATTGCTGGGGCTTCCCTGTTGGTGGATTATGTTTTGACAGTAGCAGTTTCTGTTGCAGCAGGTGTTGAGAATATTGTGGCAGCTGCACCTGATCTGATTGGATATAAAGTCTTGATAGGCGCTCTGGTCATCTTAATTATTATGCTTCTGAATCTTCGAGGTATGGCAGAATCAGCCAGTATTTTTGCGTTACCTACCTACTTTTTTGTCGGATCTATTTTGCTTCTCATTGTGGTAGGAAGCGTCAAAGTTTTGGCGGGAGATCTGGCGTTTTCTGCTCCCTTGGTTCAAGAAGTTTATCCCGCTATTCCTATTTTTTTATTGCTCCGGGCTTTCTCCTCGGGCTGTGCTGCGTTGACAGGAGTAGAAGCGATTGCAAATGGTATTCCTGTTTTTAGACAGCCTTCTCAGAAAAACGCCAAGACTACCATGTTCTGGATGTCGTGTATTTTAGGGTCACTTTTTTTAGGGATTACTTTTTTATCCCATATTTATCATATTGTTCCTAGGGAAGGTGAAACCGCTGTTTCACTGTTGGCGAGAGCAGTGTTTGGACATCATGGCTTTTTTTATGTAATTCAAGGATCTACTGCTTTAATACTATTTCTTGCGGCAAATACAAGTTATGCAGATTTTCCAAGATTGGCTTCACTCTTAGCTAAAGATCGGTTTTTGCCTAGGCAACTCTCGAGTCAAGGAGATCGTCTCGTTTTTTCTAATGGCATTTTGGGTCTTAGCTTGGCAGCAGTTTGCCTGCTGATCCTCTTTAAAGGAGATACACATCTTCTCATTCCATTGTATGCACTAGGGGTTTTTCTATCCTTTACACTTTCTCAATCTGGGATGGTGATCCACCATTTGCGATATCGGCAAAAAGGCTGGATGAAATCATTGGTATTTAATTTTGTAGGTGCAGTGACAACTTTAGTTGTTTTCTTAGTTATTGGAATTACCAAATTTATTCATGGTGCATGGATGGTAGTGGTTTTAATTCCGCTTCTAGTTGTGTTATTTAATGAAATTCATCGCCATTATCTCGCAATAGCAAAGCAGCTATCTTTTGATTCGATGGATTCTAAATTGACCTTAGACCCTTTGAGACATACTGCAATTGTACCTGTTTCTGGAATTCATCCTGGAGTAATGAGTGCTTTGAAATACGCAATTTCTATTTCAAACGATGTCAGGGCTTGCTATGTTGAATTGGAACCTGAAGCAACGGAACGTTTGAAAAATGAATGGAAAAAGTGGGCTCCAGAAATTCCTTTTATTGTTTTAAAATCGCCTTACCGTTCGATTATTTCGCCTTTGATTGCATACATAGATGACGTTGAGAGTGTGACTCATGATGAATTAGTTACAGTCATTATTCCAGAGTTTGTAACATCCAAATGGTACCATCAGTTTTTGCATAATCAGACAGCTATTTTCCTGCGAGCCGTGCTTCGTTTTAAGCGTGGAAAAGTGATTACTAGTGTGAGATACCATCTTCATTAAGATTTCTTTTGTATGCGATAAAGATAAGCAATTCCAAAGTGTAAGGGGATGTAACTTAAGTTTGAAAAAAATCCTGTAGATTCAGCAATTTTAAGGAAATCCTTGCCACATGGAAAAGTTGCTGAAGAGTTTTTTAGGTACTGATAAGCTTGAGGCTGTCCGCTTATCCATCCCCCCATTCGAGGGAGAATCCACTTTGAATAGAAGTTAAATAAATAGGCAATCCATGGAATTTGGGGTTGCCCGAATTCTAAGACGAGGATTCGTCCTCCGGGTTTAACAACTCGACCCAGCTCAGAAAGAGCTTTTTGAGTATTTTTTACATTTCGAATTCCAAAGGAAATGCTGACAATGTCAAAAGAATGATCCAAATAGGGGAGATCCATCACATCCGCCCACTCAAAATGCGTTTGAGATCGCATTTTTTTTGCTTTAGCTTGAGCTATTTCGAGCATAGGGAGACAAAAATCGCTGCCAATCACTTTCCCGGAATTTTTAAGGCCTGCTTCGAAAAGAAAGGCAAGATCGCCTGTTCCAGTAGCACAATCTAAAATATGATCTCCTTTTTTGAAGTGACTTTCATGGATCAATTTTTTTTTCCAGCGGTGATGGATTCCAAAAGATAGAATGCTATTTGTGAGGTCATATTTTTTAGAAACGAGGCTAAACATTTCTTGGATAGAGGAAGGATTCTGAGGAGTGAGCTGATTCATTCGGTTTCTTTAGTAGATAGATTGTTTTTGATTGCGTGTAGAATGCGATGGAGCTTGGGGACCATATTTTGTAAATCTTCAAAAGTCAGTGCTTGGGGCCCATCTGAAAGTGCTTGAGCTGGCTTAGGGTGAACTTCCACCATAATTCCATCTGCACCTGCAGCAGTAGCAGCCCAGCACATAGGTGAAACCAATTCTCGCAAGCCGGTTCCGTGGCTGGGATCTACAATAACAGGTAGACCTGATCTCTTTTGAAGATAAGGTACTGCTGATAAGTCTAAAGTATTTCGAGTAGAGCGTTCAAAAGTACGAATTCCTCTCTCACAAAGGATTACGCGAGGATTACCCGCATTTGAAATGTATTCAGCAGCTGCAAGAAATTCATCTAAATAAGCAGCCAAGCCCCTTTTGAGAAGAATGGGCTTTTGAGTCTTGCCCAGCTCTTTTAAAAGTTCATAATTGTGCATATTTCTAGAGCCAACTTGGAACACGTCTACCACTTCAGAAAGAAGGTCTACTTGCCTGGGGTCGGTGATTTCGCTCACAAAGGGGAGGCCTACTTCCTCTTTTACTTTTTTAGCAATCGCGATTCCTTCTGCTCCAAGACCCTGAAAAGTCTCGGCATGTGTGCGCATTTTAAAAATACCACCTCGTAGGGCAGTTGCTCCACGCAGTTTTACTTCTTGAGCGATCTGACGAAAATTCTCGTAGGACTCAATGGAGCATGGACCTGCAATTAAGGAAAATTGAGGAAAAGTTTCACCCAAGAGTGTATTTTTTAACGGCGTTATAAAAAGCATGAGTATTATTTATCCCGTTCTTTTTGTAACCGGTTTTTTAGTTTGAGGCAATTGCAAACTGAAATCAAGCAATATACTTCTATTTAAAGAGGTTGAGGTGTGAACTTTAATTTAGATGTGTTCCTTTCGTCAGGCTGTATTTTTTCTTTGCGACCTATAAAAAAAGATACGGACGAATTTTGGATTGGTTGGGGGCCCATTCGCCGCTCCAGTAAGAGTGAAGCACGGGGTTTTTCTGTCTATTCACCTGATTTTTTTTTGGAGGAATCTTCCCCATGGTACCATTTTCCCTTTTATAAAAAATTAAATCGAGAGGAACTTCTGAGGGAACTGCGAAGCGATGAAAATCCGGTTTCATTTGATTTGACGTGGAGTAGTCCTCATTTTGAATTTTTTAAAACCGCTTTTTTTGAATTGAAAAAGCAGTTTGAATCTGGGGTTCTTACTAAAGCTGTTCCTATTATTTTTGAATACTCACAAGAAACGATTCCAGCAAGAGTCTTAGCTCACTTGATGACGTGTCTTCTTTCTCAGACGAATCATTTGCCTTTGTTTCCCTATGGAATTTGGGATTTAACTGATGGCGGAGGAGTGACGGGTATATTGGGAGCGACGCCTGAAGTTCTTTTTTGTTTA
>CAIYTD010000233.1 GCA_903928955.1 Oligoflexia bacterium
GTAATCCTCATTTCTGAGAAATCATATATTTTCTTTTGATCTTCAAAGCAGCTTCGGTCAGGCATCGCGACTAAAAAAATTTCATAGTTTTCAAATTTTTGATCAATAATTTTGTACTGCATGCTGGAAAGAATAAAACTAGCCTTGGTGAGTTGCTTTTTGTCAGAAATAATAAATGACCGAGAGGGATATTTAATGAAATTTTTAAAAGAAAGGCTGATCATTTTATTTGAATTTTTATCAATCTTTATGATTGATTTCAGTTTATTAAATAAAGTAAAAAAATATGTGAACTTCATTTCATATTTAGTTTATCATTCTTGAAAATGGAAAATAGTAGATCACGATTGACGCAGTGCTTCTACACCTGGTCTTCCTTAAATATACTTTAAATTCAATTAGTTAGTTATTTCTTCGTGAATTTTAGAGTAAAATTTTACGTAACGTTGCATGACTCGAAATGGATATTGTTTCGGTAGAATTTGTCTTTCGATAGCTCTTTTCACATTTGTGCTGCCCATATTATAAGCAGCTAGATAAAGCTGACTGTGAAATTCAAATTTTTCTCGTAAATATGCTAAATAAGCTGCTCCAATTTGGATATTAATGACAGGGTCTTTTAAGCTTTGGCTTCCTTTCCAAGGAAGGTTATATTTTTCTGAAATCCATTCTCCTGTTTCTGGAATAATTTGCATTAAGCCAATTTCTCCATGAGTGCCAAGGATTTCAGGATCAAAGCTGCTTTCATTTTGAATTACCGCCATAAGAAAAATAGGATCAAAACCATATTTTTCACTCTCATAAGCGATAGTTTTTGAAACTCTTTCTGTTTGTTTTTTCCATTGTTTTCTTAAGGAGCGTTCCGTGAGACTGTAAATTAAATCATCTAAATTGGAGATTCGTTCTCCAGATTTTACAATGCTTTTATAATAATTTTTTCCAAGAAGTTCTTTGGCGTGGTTTAAACGAGTTGAAAATTTAGAGACTTCAGTTTTTGTCCTTTTTGCTAATTCTATGGACTGCTTTAAGAGATTTTCAATCATGAGTTGAGAAGATGTAGATTCAGCCCGAATCGGTGAAGACGCAGTGAACCCAAGTAAAGTAATAAAGCTTAAAAAAGTTAAAAATTTATTTCGTTTCATAACGATAATAATTAAAGCAAGAGTCGCGCCGAAGGCGTGTTTGAGCCCAGTAGATAGAATGTTAGGCTTTTTTAAGAGAAAGATTCTTTAAAAATGATAAAAAAGAAGAGTTATTTAGCAGGTGTCTAAATTTTATTCAAAAACAGATATACAGCTTAATTAGTTTAAAATAAGCGCATGAATTCTTTCTAAGATAGGAGGATGGCTGTAATCGAGCGCAACTTTTAATGGATGAGGTGTAAGGTGAGCAAGATTGTCTCGGGCTAATTTTTTCAAGGCTGAAACTAAAATTTCTGGTTCTCCGAGAGTTTTTTTTGCAAATGCGTCTGCTTCAAATTCATGTTTTCTAGATAATTTATTTGTAAAAATAGAAAGTACTTTAAGGATAGGTGAACAGATCATTCCGATAAAAATAACGCTAGCATAAACAGAAATGTAACGCATTTTAAAAGCTTCAAATAGTAGTTTATTATTCATTAGTAGGCAGAAAGCAAAAAATATTACACCTGTCACTAGAATGGATTGAGCTAATGATTTTAAGATATGTTTATTTTTAAAATGTCCAATTTCATGAGCAAGTACTGCGACGAGCTCTTGGTCGGTGTGCTTGGAAATGAGAGTGTCAAAAAGTACTAATCTTCTATATTTTCCGTAGCCAGTAAAAAAAGCGTTTGATTTGCTAGATCTTTTTGAACTATCCATTGTAAAGATTCCATTTAGATGAAATTTTTGTGCTTTCGCATATTTTTCAATTGCACTGCGAAGAGAGCCGTTGGGTAGCGGGCTAAACTTATTGAATAATGGCATAATCAGAGCGGGTGCTAAATACATGAGGAGAATTTGAAAAACTGTAAATGTTATCCAAGAATAAAGCCAGGCATAGGGTCCCATTGTTTCAAAAAAATAGACGATACCTGAAAAAATAACTCCACCTATGATCCCACCTAGAAAAGTTCCTTTCAGGATATCTAGGCAGAAAGTTCGAACTGAAGTTTGATTAAATCCATACTTTTCTTCGAGAATGAATGTGTCATAGATTGAAAAAGGGAGTTGGGTGATGAAATTTAATGAATAAAGGATTCCAATAAAGAGCAGACCTGTTACTAAACTCCCGGTGTGAAAGTTTCTAGAAGTTAAGTCGATCGAGTTAAAACCTCCTACTAGGATGAAAACTAAAGTGATAATAAATGATGTTACTCTAGAAATGATTCCAAATCGGGTATTTTCCTGTTGATATTTCAAACATTCAGAGTATTTCTCACTATCGTAAATTCCTTCAAACTCTTTGGGTAGTTTTACTTTTAACCGAGTCAAGTTGAGTAAGTCTGCAATGGTATCGAGGAGAAATACTCCTGAAAATAGTCCTATAATGATCGAGAGATATTCAGTCATTGTTTTCCTTTGGGCTCACTCTATAGAGACTTGCTTGATGAATTCTAGAGCCTGATGAGCAAATTGCGTTTTCATTTGAATTCTGGTGAGGGATTCAGATACGAGTACTTTTTTAATAAGGGTTTTTTGACCTGATAATGCAAGTCCAATAAAACATAAGCCAACAGGTTTGGAAAGAGATCCTCCTGATGGTCCTGCAATCCCTGTGGTGGCAAGGCAAATTAAGGCTTTAGGTTTCAGTAAAGAATGGGAATTCCATCTAAAAGGATTATTTTCCATTCTTTCTAGTCCTTTTTCAGCCATTGCTTGAGCTACTTCTGGAGACACTGCCCCCTGTGTAGTAATGAGGTCGCTGGATATTCCTAGTTCTTCCTTGGCTGAATTATCATAAGTAACAAGGGAGCCCCAATAGACTTCAGAAGCTCCCGGTACATTAGTAATGAGGTGTGCGATAAGTCCACCCGTACAAGATTCGATTGTGCAAAGTAGGGTTTGTGTATTTTTTAATTTTATGATGACTGCTTCTTCGAGAAGGATCACAGCTGCTCCTAGTGAATTTATGTATTGGCTTGATCATACTCAATTTTAATAGATTTGGGTAAAAAAGTAGATCCTTCTCGATGATCCAGGTAAGATACGGCCTGTATGCAAAAAAAAATTATTTGTAGGGAAGCTCATCTGAAAGATCAAAGTGTTATTGTGAAGTTTCAGCTTGCTATGGCTTTAGAGACAGAAAATCTCAAGTTGGATCCTGATATTTGCCGAAAAGGAGTAGATGCAGTTTTTAAGAATTCTCATTTAGGAAAATATTTTGTTGCTGAGAAGAATGAAAAGGTTCTTGGAGTTTTGCTCGTTATTCCTGAGTGGAGTGATTGGAGAAATGGCGCGATCTGGTGGATTCATAGTGTTTACGTGATTCCGACTGAGAGAAGTCAGGGGGTTTTTTCCTTTCTTTATCGTACAATTCAGGAACAAGGTATGCAGGAGAACGCTTTTCGAGGTATTAGGCTGTACGTGGATAAAACTAATATCCGAGCACAAGCTGTTTATGCTAAGTTGGGAATGTCGAATCATCATTATGAACTTTTTGAGTGGATGAGGACGAATTAAAAATGGTGGAACAAGGACTTCAAGAAAAATATGCTCCCAAAAGTTGTTGTTTTGGATGTGGACCAGCTAATTCAAAAGGCCTCCAAATTCGAAGTCTTGTTCAAGGAGAAGAAGTCATTGCACGCTGGCTGCCTCAACCTCATCATGAAGCTTTTCCTGGCGTTCTTAATGGCGGAATCATTGGTTCACTCTTAGATTGTCACTCCAATTGGGCAGCGGCTTGGCATTTGATGCAGGAGTCTCGGTTCGAGCAACCTCCTTGTACAGTCACTGCAGAATATTCGGTTAAACTTCTGAGACCCACTCCTACGGATGGTCCACTGGATATAGTTGCCAGGGTTGTTGAGTCTCTTCATCATCGTGTTCGAGTAGAAGCCACTTTGTCCTCTCATTCAAAAATCTGCGCCCAGTGTAGTGGTATTTTTGTTGCTGTTCGCGCAGGCCATCCAGCTTATCACCGCTGGTAAAAGAGGAGCATAGAACACATTGTCACATTCATTGTATTAAAATGGATTAAGGAAAAAGTGAATTGAGATTTTTGATTGATTTCATAGTTCGACGGGCAAAATTTGTTGCTTTTTTAGGAACTTTTTTAGCATGCATTGGGGCTTATTATTCTGTTCTTCTTTATAAAAATCTAAGAACTGACATTGAGGAACTTTTGCCAACCAGCGCAAGAAGTGTCAAAGATCTGAATGAAGTGACCTCTCGGTTGGAGTCCATTGATACCATTGTTGTTTTGGTGTTTTCAGAGGATCCGATAGGGAGTAAGCGTTTTGTAATAGATCTTGCTCAACTTCTTGAAAAAGTGCCTAAGGATGTTATTGCGTCGGTTGAATATAGAATTGATCGTGAGCTTCGGTTTTTCAAAGAGCGGCAGTTTTTATTTCTTGAGTTAGATGATTTAAAAAAAATTAAAACCTATGTTCAAGATCGGCTTATTTATGAGAAGGAACTATATAATCCATTAAATATTTTTGGTGAACAGCAAATTTTAGAACCTCAGTTTGATTATGCTGCAATTAAGAGAAAATATACGAATCAAATAGGAGACTATAATAACCTTCCAGGTGGATTTTATGCAACTTCTGACGAAAAAGTACGCGCAGTTGTTATTTATATGCCTGGAAAAGGTATTGAAAAAGCTTCTAAAATGAAATTAGAGATAGAGAAAAGTATTGCACTTTTGAATCAAAAAGAATACCCAGCGGATTTAAAAATAAAATATACTGGGAATGTGCAGAATTTATTGGAAGAAAGCGCTGCTTTAGTCGAAGATCTCCAGCTTTCTACCGTTGTTGTGTTGATCTTAGTCACTACTGCAATGTTGTTGTTCTATAGGTCTCTGGGAGCCACCTTTGCTTTAGTAATAAGTCTTTTTATGGGTACATTTTGGACTTTTGGTATTTGTTATTTTGCAGTTGGCTATCTAAACGCAAATACGGCATTTTTGGCAAGTATTGTTATTGGAAATGGGATTAATTTTGGAATTATTTTTCTCGCGCGCTACCTGGAAGAGCGCCGAAATGGAAAAGATAACAGTCAATCCATAGGTATTTCAATGAAGAGTACAGCAACTTCAACGGGGACTGCCGCTTTAGCAGCGGGTTTGTCGTATGGTTCACTCATGTTGACTGGTTTTAGAGGGTTTAGTCAGTTTGGAGTAATTGGTTTTATTGGTATGATATTTTGCTGGCTGAGTGCTTACACACTCTTGCCTGCGTATCTCACTTTGTTAGATGGGTATTTGCATTCTGGCTGGATTGGGTCAAATAGATCAAA
>CAIYTD010000234.1 GCA_903928955.1 Oligoflexia bacterium
ATGAGCTGACCTAAAGTAAGTAGGGTGGCGCCGATGATTAAGGGTTTTTTCATATTTTTTAGATTTCCTATTTTAAAACTTGTGTCAAAGCACCCATAAAGTTGAAACCTTAACCCAACCGATGCCCTGAGGGGAATAGCGAATCTGCTGCCAGAGCTCATTTGACGAAGTTAGGTGATTTTTAGGGTTAAGATAGCTGGTTGGAGTGGCGCCTAAAACTCGAACTTTCAGTCCTTCAGGTACTTCAGCTAATTTCATATAATGTTCACCAGGGCCGCTTCTTACTATTTGTTTTTCGATTATAACTCCGACTGGAACTCTTTTTGATTCATTTTGAATTCCTAGAAGTCCAAGCGTAAAAATGAATACCAATGTCCCTGCAATGCCAATCGGAGATTGTAGGCTTTTTCTGATGTGCCTCTTCATTCGGTAAGCCCAACTCCAGCATAAGCTTGTTGTCAAACTGAGGAAACCTAAAATAATAGGGGTTAGAGTTGGAGAGAGTGCGTCTCCCCACTTCTCTAATACAGTTGAGGATGGGTCCACTTCCTCTGCGTGAAGAGATCGACTCAAAGCTATTTTTACTCTAGTTAAGTTGCATTGAATATCAGGATCAGAAGGATTGAGCTTTTGTGCTTTTTCGAGATGGCCGAGTGCGAGTCCTAGTCGATTCAGTCGATAGTAAATAGTTCCGAGATTATAGTGATCATTTGAACGAATCGAAGATGGATGGTTTTCTAGCGATTCAGCAGCATCCTTAAATTTTTCAGCATCATATAAACTTTTTGCTTCCTTCCACTCTCCCCAGTCGCTATCAGAGGCAAATGAAAGTCCACATTGAAAAAGGAATAAGCAAAATAGAAGAGATTTAACTGAATTCAGCATAGTATTGAAAATAACCGCTGAAGCCGGGACCTTGCAACAAAAATAAGCTCATGATATTTAATGGGAAGTTCCCATGAGGAGTTTGAATGTCCTTTAAATCCATTAGTGAATCTAGCACCTTGCAGACTTCTATTCGCTATCAAGCAGCAAAAAAAGAGATGCTCGAGACAATTCTGGAAGCAAGCCGAAAGATTCGTGTGATTCAACCGAGTGCAGATGGTGAAGTCAAAGAACAATACCTGAAAACTATTCAGACTTTTGCAAAAAATCGCGGGCGTGATCTGTATTTCCCTTTCTTATCGTCAGGACTTGGATCAGGGCCATTTATAGAATTAGTGGATGGTAGTGTTAAACTGGATATGATTACAGGTATTGGGATTAATTTTTTTGGTCATACTCACCCGGAGTTAGTAAAAGCAGTAATTGATACACTTGCATCAGATGTGATGCAAGGTAATCTCATGCCGAGCATTCAGATGTCTGAGTTGTTAGCCCTGATTTTATCAAAGGTGGGGGAGGGCTGCAGGTTGAAGCACGGCTGGCTAATGTGCAGTGGGACAATGGTAAATGAAGTTGCATTGAAAATAGTTCGACAAAAGAAGGCGCCTGCTACTAAAATTTTAGCATTTAAGGATTGTTTTGCTGGCAGGTCAACTGCGATGCAAGAAATTACAGATAACCCAAGTTATCGTGTAGGGCAGCCTATCTACGGCGAGGTTCATTATTTACCGTTCTATGATGTTCAGCAGGGCTTATTGCCAAGCATTGAAGCTACGATTCGAAATATGCGGGAGGTGCTTGCTCGCTTTCCAGGAAAATTTGCTGCCCTCATGATTGAATTAGTCCAGGGAGAAGGTGGCTTTTTGTATGCTCCTCGAGAATTCTATGTTCCTATTTTTGATGAAGCAAAAAAAGCTGGATTGGCAATTTGGATTGATGAAATACAAACTTTTGGAAGAACGGGTGAATTATTTGCGTATCAGAAGTTTTGTCTAAATGAATATGTTGATATTGTCACTATTGGTAAAATGCTCCAGGCCTGCATGGTGCTTTATACTGAAGAGTATAATCCAAAACCTGGTTTAGTTGCTGGAACCTTTTCAGGTAGTACGGCGGCGCTTCAAACAGCAAAAAGGGTCGTGGAACTTCTTTATGAAGAAAATTTACTGGGCAAAGAAGGTAAGATTGGCAAGCTTTCAAGGTATTTTGCTAAAAAACTTGAAAATTTAGCTGATGGAAGCTGTAAGGGGTTGATTTCAGAAATACGAGCCATTGGAGGAATGCTAGCATTCAAGCCTTTTTTAGGGACATTAGAAGATGTAAAGGCTGTCTTGTTGTCTCTGTTTGATTTCGGAGTAGTGGCTTTTTATTGTGGTCATGGGCCTTATTTGATTCGATTTCTTGCGCCATTGGGTGTGATGGTAGAATCGGAAGTGGATCAAGTCTGTACTTTGACTGAGTCAGCGGTTCTAACAGTTTTGAAACGGAGAAATGGATGAAGCGTTTTTTAGAAGAAGCTCGGCGAATGATTCGTATTAATTCTGTGAGTTCGAATGGTAATGAAGAAATTGCTAACTATGTGGCTGCACTAATGCAAGATCGTGGTCTAAAAACACAGTTACAGCATGTGACTCATTCTCATGAAAATATTTCTAAACGTCAGTTTAATGTAATTGGAATTTTAGGGGATTCTCTCTCTGACCGGAAAATTAGAAAAGGTCTTCTATTAAATTCTCACTTAGATACGGTGAGTCCGGGTATTACTGAAAATTGGACAGAAACTGGGGGAGATCCATTTGTTGCTACCATAAAGGATGGGAAAATTTTTGGCTTAGGCTCTGCAGATGTTAAACTCGATTTTCTTTGTAAGTTACACGCGGTTGAAAAATTTCGGGAAAAAAAATTGAAAAATCCAATTTATCTCGTTGGTACGTGTGGCGAAGAGGTTGGGATGTTTGGTGCCAAGTATTTGATTAAATCTTTAACTCTGAATCCAAAGTATGCATTGGTAGGTGAGCCGTCTGAGCTTAAGGTTGTTTATGCTCATAAGTGTTTGAATATTTATCGAGTTTCCATTGGTTATCAATTAGTAGAAAGAGATGCTCGAGGTTTTAATCGGAGGATTGATTTACATTCATTTGGAAAGTCTGCTCACAGTTCGTATCCGCATTTGGGTACAAACGCAATTTTGGAGTCAGTCGATTTTTTACATCGTGCATTAGATCAGGGATTTGAGATGAGGTTTACGCGGCTGGATGGAGGAGATACCATTAATAAGGTTCCAGATCATGCTCTTACTGAGTTTTATTTAACTTCACATCAGTTTGAAGATTTTAAGCGGTTTTTTCGGGAAGTTGTTAAAGCAGAGGGTAAAGGAAAATCCTTTCGAGTTGAGCTAGGAGGGGTGGGCGATACAGGGGTAAAGTTTTTGCCAGATAACCTCTTCCCGTGTTTGACTGATGTGGCAGCTTTTTTTAAGGAGATCGCAGTTCAGGCTGAAAAAAAGAAAGATGATACCTATAATCCACCATTTTCTACGGTTAATTTTGGTCAACTCAAGCAAAGGTTGGGGGGGTTAGATGCTCATTTTGATCTCAGAATACTTCCTGAAACATCTGCTGATGAAATGGATAAGCATATTCAAAAAGGAATTCATAGCATAGCAATGAAATATCCTAGTTTAAATATTTCAGCAATTAGAGAAAGAACTAATCCAGGTTTAAATATGTCCCTGGAGGATCCTTTTCTTAGGATTTGCAAAGAAGCGATGGAAAATTCTGGTATTGAGGCAAATTTTGATAAAAAATCTACGTCAACTGAAGCGGCACAATATTTTCATGCGGGCTATCCTTCGATAGTTTTTGGTCCAGGGAAGTCTCATGGAAATAGTCATAGTCCGAATGAAAATAATTTATTAGATCAACTTGAAAAGGCAGTTTTATTTTATGAGAAGGTGATTGAGCGAGTGTGCCTATGATTCTTTTAAGGGAGATTCAAGAGCGCGATTTAGATTCTTTGGAAAGATTTGCGCAAATCCCTGGCTTCATTAACTTGTCTAATGATAAAGATTTTCTTCATGAAAAAATTTTGAAATCTATTGCTTCTTTTTCTAGCAGTAATGATGTCCATTCGGACGGGAAATATATTTTTGTAGCTGAAGATATTGAAACACGAAAAATCCTAGGGACCTCAATGATTGCGGCTCAGCATGGAACAGTCGAGTCACCTCATTTTTATTTTGAGGTGGGCAGCGAGGAAAAATTTTCTGATATGATTAGTACGGGGTTTATTCATGGTACTTTGAAATTAAGGTACGATATGAATGGACCCTCTGAAATTGGGGGACTTGTCTTAGATCCAGCATTTAGAAACTCGGAAGCAAGAATTGGACGTCAGATCTCATTTGTTCGTTTCCTTTTTTTAGGGCTGCATCGTTCCCGGTTTAAGCGGAAGATTTTAGCTGAATTACTTCCACCACTAAACAAGAAGGGGCAGTCGCCTTTGTGGGAGGCAATTGGCCGAAGATTTACTAATATGGATTATTGGGAGGCCGATCAGCTTTGTCAGAAGAATAAGGAATTTATTTTTTCACTCTTCCCTTCTGGAAAAATATATACCACATTTTTACCAGCAGAGGCACGGAATGCGATAGGTAAAGTAGGCAAAGAAACCGAACCTGTATTACATATGCTAAAAAAAATTGGGTTTCAGTATAAAAATCAGGTGGACCCTTTTGATGGGGGACCTCATCTTTGGGCAAGTGTGGATGATCTTTATCTGTTAAAGAAAATGGTGCTAGGTACCTTTGATCCTAGCTTGGAAGTAGATAGTGCTTTGCCTCGCGAATCTGGAATTTTCTGTCAAGTAAACCAAAAGCCAGGTGAATTTAGAGCGATTGCAGCACAGGTTGTATTTAAAGAAGGTTCTATCTATAACCAGCATCCTTCTGGTGAAACAGTTCGTGCAATATTGGGTTTAAAAACGGGTGAGCCCATCGTATTTATGCCTTATTATTAGGGCTATAAGGAGCTATTATTAATGCCTAGGCGGGAATTTAATTTTAGTGGACGTGGAAATTTTTTAAATGGACAATTTTTTAAGCCTCACCCAATAAATGGAGAATTTATTAGTCGGAACCCGGGAGAGTTCTCAGATGAAATCGGTAAAATCGAATATTCTTATTCTTCCGTGCATGATGCTGTGCATTCAGCAAAATTGGCATTTGCAAATTGGAGGCGGTTATCTTTTCAGGAGCGCTCAGAATACCTTAAGAGATATCAATCTATTTTAAAGCGTCGCGAAGGCGAGCTTGCAGAGCTGATCGCTCGTGAAGTGGGGAAACCCCTTTGGGAAGCGCAAACAGAACTGACGGCGATGATGAATAAGGTAGATATTACAATTTCCGAAAGCATGAGGTTTATAGCGGATTTTGAGCTGACAAAATTGCCGGATCATGTAGCGGGTGTTTGCCGGTATCGACCACTAGGGGTAATGGCAGTCATTGGACCTTTTAATTTTCCGGGGCATCTTCCTAATGGCCACATTGTTCCAGCTTTACTCACTGGGAATACAATAGTGTTCAAGCCTTCTGAAAAAGCTCCCATAGTGGGTCAGGTAATGGCTGAGTGTTTTCAGGAGGCCGGGTTTCCTCCCGGTGTTTTCAATATGATTCAAGGTGAAAAGGAGGTAGGCCGAAGGCTCTGTGTTCACGAAGAGGTGAATGGGATCCTTTTTACTGGGTCATATGAAGTGGGTACTCGAATTAAACAGGACACCCTCCAGCAACATTGGAAACTTTTAGTCTTAGAAATGGGCGGAAAGAATTCCGCAATTATTTGGAGCGACGCTCAAATGGATTTAGCCGTTTTTGAGGTTTTGTCGGGTGCTTTTTTGACTGCTGGGCAGCGCTGCAGTGCAACGAGTCGTGTTATTGTGCATCATCAAGTATTAGATGAATTTATTTCTCGGTTTCATACGCGTTCAAAGGCTTTTTCTATTGGGCATCCTCTCGATAATCCTTTTATGGGTCCCTTAATTGATCAGGGTTCTGTGGATCGCTATATGAAATTTTTGGGTATAGCGACGAGAGAGGGATGTGAGTCGGTGATGAGAGGAAAAACATTGGAACTTTCAACTCAGGGAAATTATGTCACTCCATCTATTTGTTGGGCAAAGGATGCTTCAATAGAGCAAGCTCGGAAAAGTATTTATCAGCAGACTGAGCTTTTTGCTCCTAACGTTGTTATATTGAGTGTTCACGAGGTGGAGGAAGCTATTGCTTTGGCAAATGTGACTCAATATGGATTAGTCGCAAGTGTTTTTACTCAGAATCGATCGATTTATGAAAAGTTCTGGGATGGTTTAGAAATGGGATTGATAAATTGGAATAAGTCTACTATTGGAGCTTCTTCCAGGCTTCCTTTTGGTGGATTTAAAAAGAGTGGAAATCATTTTCCTACCGCTTTAACAGCAACAACTTATTGTGCAGCTCCTGTATCGTCATTAGAGGTAGCAGAACCTCCGGCTATTGAATCTGTAGTCGCTAAGACTCCCGGCTTAAATTGGACAAAGTAACTTTGACGATGTATTTTTTAAAGTAAAGGCAAGTCATACTGACTTGCCTTTAAATACGATCTATTACTGCTCAAGTGCTTTTTCAACGTTTGAAGCTTGGGGGCCTTTGGGGCCTTCAATTAAATCAAACTCGACTTTTTGTCCTTCTAACAGGGTTTTAAATCCATCACCTTGTATAGCAGTATAGTGCACAAAAACATCACGCTCCGTTCCTTCAGTCTGTATAAAACCATAACCTTTACTGTCATTAAACCACTTCACTGAACCTGTTGCCATTCGAACACCCCCTGAAAAAATGATAAAACAATGAAGAGCAACCCACTTCGAAGTAATCGCGTATTGCCAGGAAGGTCAATTGAAAAATAATCTTTTAAAGATTTTATGAGTTTATTTCTCTATTCAGCGTAACGCCTCCTTTTGCGACTGTTGTAAATTTAAGGTATCAGGTTGGTGGGATTTACAGATTGAGATTTTAGACGCAACAGCTTGATATCTAAAATTTACTATTCAGGCTTGGATATCC
>CAIYTD010000235.1 GCA_903928955.1 Oligoflexia bacterium
ACGAATTTAGCACTTCATATGTATGAGTTAGGGGGGAGTGTCTCGACCTATCGTGCAGCTTCATTAATGGATAAAGCTTTTGAGTTGAAATTAGCAGGCACTGTTTCGTACGTTCTTCCTATCCGCGGACTCTTATTTTCTCCTCCCTGGTCACTCGGAGTAGTCGGCATTTTGAGAAACCAATGGTTTACCCGATTTCCATTTGAAATGAAATGGAGTCCTTTTATCGGCGCTCAAATGCAATTCTTTCAGATAGCTTCTTTTGCACTTGTGGCGAACTCGTCCGTTGTGAGTTTTCAATCGGAATCCTTAAATATTTTTTGGGCAACGGTAGGGATTCGATTCAATGGTTCTTTCTGGAATCATTGGGTCGATGCATCTCCTTATTTTTCGTTAGCGCCTTATACTTCC
Organism: Oligoflexia bacterium; assembly: GCA_903928955.1. Lineage (GTDB taxonomy): Bacteria > Bdellovibrionota > UBA1018 > UBA1018 > UBA1018 > CAIYTD01. Next base: position 412 of record CAIYTD010000235.1, read on the forward strand.
GCTACTTTGAATTCTTCTGGAGGCTCACTTTCGCACACGGGTTGGAAATGTGGATTAAGAGCCAGCGGTCAGATTAGGAAATCTTTTTACGGGGGCACAGATTTGCAGTATCTCACCCTCGAAGGAGACTCCCAGATATCCTCTTCTATCGGACAATTGTTTCTAGGATTTGCGTTCTAGTCTGGTTCAACTTCTCTACTAGTCATTCAGCAGAATACCAGGTAAAGAAAAATAAAATTTTGGAGATTTTCATGAAAACAATTGCTGCTGTGGCTTGGGAACCCCGTCATCCTCTGGTGTTAGAGGAACTTGAAATTCAAGGCCCGAGAGAAGGCGAAGTGCTTGTTCGAATGGTTGCAAGCGGTGTTTGTCATACCGACGCTTTTACTTTATCAGGAGAAGATCCAGAAGCTGTCTTTCCAGCTGTTTTGGGTCATGAAGGTGCTGGAATTGTTGAAGAAGTGGGCCTAGGAGTGAAATCGGTTCAGCCCGGAGATTCTGTTATCCCTCTTTATATTTCAGAATGTCGAGCTTGCATTTTTTGCCTTTCAGGAAGAACTAATTTATGTTCCGCGCTGGATGAAACAGAATGGTCAGGACTGATGCCAGATGGGACGGTACGTTTTTCTAAAAATGGGAAAAAAGTATATCACTACATGGGGACGTCTACATTTTCTCAGTATTCCATTATTCCTGAAATTGCTCTTGCAAAAATAAGGGCTGAAGCCCCGCTGGAGAAGGTCTGTTTATTAGGTTGCGGAATTACCACAGGTATTGGGGCTGTTTTAAATACAGCTCAAGTACGTCCTGGTTCTACTGTTGCTATTTTTGGTTTAGGTGGGATTGGGTTGAGTGCTGTGCAAGGCGCTGTTATGGCTCAAGCCAGTCGAATTATTGGCGTAGATATCAATGAAGAAAAATTTAAACTAGCCGAGCAATTAGGTGCAACTGACTTCATCAATCCAAATAAATATTCTCTCCCCATTCAAGACGTGATTCTAGAACTTACTCGGGGTGGGGTGGATTATTCATTCGAGTGTGTTGGAAATGTTGATCTGATGCGTTCAGCGCTCGAAAGCTGTCATATAGGATGGGGAGAATCTATTATTATTGGGGTTGCAGGAGCTGGGAAATGCATTCAAACGAGGCCGTTTCAACTTGTTTCAGGCAGGATATGGAAAGGCTCCGCATTTGGAGGAGTGAGGGGACGAACTGAGCTGCCCCGTTACGTGGACCAATA
>CAIYTD010000236.1 GCA_903928955.1 Oligoflexia bacterium
AGTGCGAACGGCAACACAGCTCTCGTCGGAGGATATAGCGATAATAGCAACCTAGGAGCAGCGTGGGTATTTACACGAAGCGGGACAACTTGGACTCAACAAGGATCAAAACTCGTCGGCACGGGTAATGTAGGGGCCTCTAATCAAGGAAATGCTATTGGGCTGAGTGCAGACGGTAATACGGCTCTGATTGGAGGATCCGGAGATGCCTCGTTTTTAGGAGCAACTTGGGTATTTACTCGAAGCGGGACGACCTGGACTCAACAAGGATCAAAACTCGTCGGCTCTGGTTATTCGGGCTCTGCCGACCAGGGAGCCAGTATTTCCGTCAGTGGAGACGGAAATACGGCACTCATTGGGGCATATAGGGATGCCACTAATATAGGCGCAGCGTGGATCTTCACTCCCTAATCGTGATCCCGTCTTTTTCGTCGACAAATGTCTTCTCAAAAATCCTTGTATCAGCTAATGACATTTTAGCATGAACTTATTTCAAATGATTTCAACTCTGTTGATCGCTACTCACCCTCTGATACATAACAAGATGAGTTTTGGATTTTTTGTAAGAGACCCACTACCCATGCACTCAAGAGAGATACGGGATTCCGTTGCTATTCATGCACTCGGAAAGTTTCATCGGCATGCAATCAAACCTACTTACCAGTCTTGGATTTCCTATCAGAATGAATTTTACCCTGAAGATCCCATTAACGAAGATACGATCCTACTAGAAGAAAAATCCAATCCATTTTCTCGTATCAAAAAGGTGGAAGAAAAAGATCTATTCGATCGGATTATTTACATCGGCGAACAAAAAATAGATTCATCTGGTACAACCTGGACCTCCATCTATGCGCCCATCTACGCACCCGATAGCAATACTCCTAGTGAAGAAGTCCTCAAAGGTACGATTAAAAAAGGTCCATCTTTAGGGAGAAAGATCTCTCTCCTTGAAATATACAATATCAACAATGAACTCATTGCAGAAGGAACTCTCGATCAATCCTTAAAAAATCAATCTAAAATTATTCTTCGGCCTCCTCACCAGAATGGGCTCAAAGCGCGGGCTACTGTTATTCTATTTCAACTCCCACGTTCTGAAGGAGGCGGTTGGGAAATAGTCCATTCTGATCAAATGGGCTTTGAACTGGACTTCACTTTTCTTCGTTTTTTAGCGACTTTTCAAGATATACCTCAATCTGCATGGACCCGATTCAAAATGAATCGAGCGCTTGTAGTCGCAACTGCTTCAGCTGCTTTAGGAACTTCCGTAACCTATTTTGGGGGAAACGCCCTCACCCTTCTGATTGAGCTCGCAAAGCTACTGAGCAATCCAACAATCTTACTTCATAAGATTGGAATAGTAGTAGGAGAAACGGTTACTGAAGAAATTCTTGAAACTTCAGATGGACTATTAGAAGGAACCTTCAACGGAGTTCAGAACTATATGAATCAAACGCCCTGGCACAGGCAAATGCCCATGTGGATGGGAATCGGAGCAGGGATATGGCATATGATTCATAGAATTGTATTAAATAGGTAAAGTAGTTTCAGATTCTATAGAAATTTTTCAGAAAATTCGTTATTTTGGTAACTGAACAATTTTTTCTGGCCATCCACTTCACTCTCGACGTTGATAGGACGCTTCCAAATCTCTGTCAGCGAACGCATCGTCTCTCTCGACCATCGAACATCCAAATCGAGGCCTTGGTGTTTATGCCAAAGTAAAAGCTCACCTTTGTTTTGAAAATTGCCATCGGTGAGATAAATAAAAGGCTGACCTAAATTTGTGAGCTGAAAAAGTAGCTTTTCTTTGACCTTCTTAAAATCACGATCAGCAATTTCATACTGATTAGTCCGTCGATTAAAAGCATAAGTATAAAGCTGAAATCGTTCTACGAATTCTTCAGTTAAATATTCGTCAATAAAAGTAATATCATTACAAACTCGACGTACTTCAAAAATCTTCTGCCTTCCTAAACCAAGCTTCTGGTCCCATTTCGCTTTTGTGACCATATGATCACAGTCTTGGTATTCCTTACCAAATTTACCGCGGTCCCATCGCTCTTCAATATCTCGAAAAAGTTCAATCCCCACTTTGTAAGGATTAATTCTCCCCGGAGACATTGCCATTGTTCCTGCATGATGATCTGCAAAATCAATAACTTCAGAATCCTTGAGAGCTTTCTGAGTCATAATTTTAGAGTGCCAATAAGAGGCCCAACCTTCATTCATAATCTTAGTCTGAGCCTGAGGAGCAAAATAATAAGCTTCATCTCGAACGATAGATAACACATCATGCTCCCACTCCTCTAACGGAGCATGATCTAAGAGAAAAGCTAAAATATCTTTTTGAGGTTCCGGAGGGTTTTTCTTGCTCTTACGAGCATCCTGCTCCATACGCTTTTTTTGTTCGAGTATAAATTCAGGAGGATTAATATACTGATCCATATAAGACCGATCGCTTTTGATTCGACCCGGCTCTTCTACTTTTGCCTCAGTATTAGGATAGAGAGGCTCACGTTTCTTAGGTGTTGAAAAAGGCAAATGGGGGTCAATGAGAGTCTCAATTGCTAAGCAATGATCAATAAAATTCTCTACCTTATCTTGGCCATAGCGATCCATATAATTTCGGATCTTAACAGCATGATTAGCCATGCTGTCTAACATCTTACGATTTGTTTTTGAGAACCAATAATTATTCTTAAAAAAATCAACATGCCCGTAAACATGCGCAATCACCATTTTTTGGTCTACAAGATTATTAGACTTCATTAAATAAGCGTAAGAAGGATTAGTATTAATGACCATTTCATAGATCTTTTGAAGGCCCCAAGTATAGCCTTTTGACAATTGATCATAATCCATTCCAAATCGCCAATGAGGGTATCTCACCGGAAACCCCCCAAGCGACGCTAAGGAATTAATCTGCTCATGATCCACCATTTCAAAGATGACATCAAAAAAATCAAGGCCAAAGCCCTCGGCGTAACTCCGAATTTCATTCCGCACAGCGACAAGTTCTGGGGTTAAGTCGCTACTTACAAAATCTGTAGATGCCATGATGGACTCACTTTCCCTTACCTAAAAATTCTTTGATCGACTGTAATATTCCTTCTTTATTTTCAATTTTAGAAAGAATAACGGAATCATGCTCATTACCAAAATGCTCTTTCAAATCTTTAAAAAACTGGCCAGATCCATAACGAGACTCAACCTGTCCATAACAGAATACATTGCACACCTGAAGCAAAGTCTTATCTAAAATATCGAGACAAAGTCGAGTATCTTCACCAGACCAGTTATCTCCATCCGAGAAATGAAAGGGATAAATATTCCAATCCGAAGGAGGATAGTCTGTTTCAATAATTTTTTCACATAATTTGTAAGCTGAGCTGATAAGAGTCCCCCCCGATTCCCGCGTTTTGAAGAAAGTATCTTCATCCACTTCGCGAGCCGTCGCATCATGAATGATATACCGGGTTTCAATTCCCTTATATTGAGATCGTAACCAAGTATCGATCCAAAATGCTTCTGTTCGAACGATTTCCTTCTGCTCATCTCCCATAGACCCAGAGACATCCATCATATAGATAATCACTGCATTATTCTCATGACGAACATCTGTTTTCCAAGATCGATAACGCATATCCCTACGAATCGGAATAATAACAGGATGATCTGGATCATAGATGCCAGAGGAAATCTGGCGCCTCAGAGTTTCACGAAAAGTTCTCTTAAAATGCCGCAAAGAACTAGGCCCCTGATTAGCAATGCCCGTATAACGTTCTTTTTTAGATTTTAAAGTCTTGTGACCCCGGGGTTCAATTTTAGGCAATTCTAATTGTTCGCCCAAAATCTCAGCTAGTTCCTGCAAAGTGAGATCAACCTCTAACAAATGCTGACCCGGTTGATCCCCTACTTTACCTTCTCCAGGCTGTGGTTCTCCTGGGCCTACAGGATCACCCTGTTTTCCTTCTCCCTGACCTACTCCACCCTGCTCTCGATCGCCAAATCTAAAATGAGGGATATCTATCTGAGGCAAAGGAATCGTCACCCGATCTTTCCCTTTACGACCAATCATCTCGCCATGAGTCACATATTTCTTAAGATCTTGTTTAATCTTCCCCTTCACAATCGATCTGAATCGAGCATGATCTCTCTTGATATTATAAATCATGAGCGCTTTTTCACATCCCCTCGAGCAAAAATACTCGCTACGAAATTAAGCACATCCGTTGAACAAATCTCGCAATAGCCATAATTTTTCACCAAACGCGCTTTCACCACATCAATTTTTTCTTGAGTGGAGCGATCTACTACGTTTGAAACAAGAGAAGTTAATTTAATGGTATCTTTTTGATCTTCAAAAAGCTTCAACTCTAAAGCCTTATGTAGTCGTTCATTCGTCTTATAATCAAAAGTACGACCTTCAATGGCAAGAGCACCAATATAGTTCATCACTTCTCTGCGAAAATCATCTTTTCTGCTCTCTGGGATATCTACCTTATCTTCAATGGAACGCATGAGTCGTTCATCTGGCTCCTCATCTTGTCCAGTATACTTATTTTTTACTTTTTCCCTTTGGGTATAGGCTTTGACGTTATCGATATAGTTTGCACAAAGCTTTGCAATAGCATCTTCGTCTGCAGAAATTGCCCTTTGCACTTCATTTTTAACAATATCCTCATATTCTTGCTTCACTACCGAAAGCAACTCTTTGTACTCACGCCTTTTTTCATCACTTCCAATCAAGGCGTGGTGCTTGAGACCACTTTCTAATTCATTCATCACCATGAACGGATTGACACATCCAATTTCCCAATTTTTATCATTGACCAATGCATTAGAAACCTTATCTTGAACATAGCGGGGACTAATTCCTTCCAAGCCTTCGCGAATCGCTTCTTTCCGAAGCTCCTTCACATTATCTTCTGTATAACCCGTCAGAGTCTTACCGTCATAAAGCTTCAGCTTTTGAAGAAGTGAAAGATTTGCCTTCTTAGGCTGCTCTAATCGCGTTAAAATAGCCCACATTGCTGCGACCTCTACTGTGTGCGGTGCAATGTGCTTTCCTTTAATCCGATGAGCATTAAAATCTTTTTCGTAAATCTTAATTTCTTGTTTTAACTTAGTAATATAGGGAACATCAATCTTAACGGTGCGATCTCTTAAAGCTTCCATAAACTCATTATTTTGAAGCTTTTTAAATTCAGGCTCATTCGTATGTCCTAAAATCACCTCGTCAATATCAGTTTGTGGAAATTTTTTAGGCTTAATTTTATGTTCTTGCGAAGCTCCGAGGAGATCATAAAGAAACGCTACATCCAGCTTTAAAACCTCAATAAACTCAACCACTCCGCGATTAGCTATATTAAATTCGCCGTCAAAATTAAATGCCCTCGGGTCTGAATCTGAGCCATATTCTGCGATTTTTCGATAGTTAATATCGCCTGTTAGTTCAGTAGAATCTTGATTTTTTTCATCTTTAGGTTGAAACGTCCCAATCCCGATTCTATCTTTTTCTGACAAGAGTAATCTATTTATTTTAACATGGGCTAGTACCTTAGAAAGATCTCCCTGGTACCTCTTCATAAACTCTCTCTGTACAAATCGACAGGCCGGACAGAGATCGCCGGTAACCGTAATTTTATATTCACTCTTGTTGCCCTTATTTAACTCCTCCAAAATTTTGGGACGCAGTTCTTCTGGGACCAACTTCAAGGGTTCTTCATGCATTGGACAAACCATTTCAGTTTGATTTCCTAAAATATGGTCTGTTCCTTTTTCATCTACCCATTTAAAGGTATAAAGAGAACCATCCTCCTGACGAGAATAGCGTTCAACCCCCTTTTTCAGAAGTCGGGCAATCGTTGACTTAGCCGAACCCACTGGGCCATGCAGGAGCAAAACACGCTTCTCAGTTCCATAACCCAAAGCAGCCGACTTAAAAAAATGGACTAACTTCATCAACGGAACATCTAATCCAAAAACAGCATCTTTTCCGCCGTCAATAGGGTCATCAAAAAATTTATATCGAATAATATTTTTTTTATATTCGACATACGACGTCGTTCCCCATGACAAAATCATGTCATACATTCTCTGAAATGAATTGCGGCATATTTTTGGATTATTTTTTACAAGATCAAGGTAATCCGTCAAGGACCCTTCCCAGTGGAAGTTGCGAAACTCTTTTACAGTGCTCACATCCCCCAACATACGTGCCCAATCGCCATTCAAGGTTGTGATGTCTTTTTGCGGCATTCGTTTTCCACCTTTCTCTATTCAAGAAATTGTATTAAATCAAACAGTTACAAATTTTTGCTTCGCTGTACCCCAGGATTACCTGTTTCCACTATTCATTTTACCTTTACATTAGTCCCGCTGTAAAGTTAGCGTGAAACTAAAATTGGAGATCTCATCATGCACTCGTATCTTCGGGAAAACCCAGCTTTAATTCAGGCTATCAAAAGGCTCGAAGAACTCAATACAGATCAATTCGAGATTTATTTGGAACGAAGAACGTCTACAAAGGTTGACTCAAAGAACCAGGAAATGGACACCTTTTCACGTTCAGAAGATGTTGGACTCGCTATTCGGACTATCAAAGATCGACGCAGTGGCTTTAGTTTTACTACTTCATTAGATCATGACTCAATAGACCGTGCGGTAGATACTTCTTTAGAAGTGGCATCCGTAATGCCAGAGGACGACAATGCTGGATTTTATTCCTTTGGAAGTTCTATTTACCCCAGCGTAGATAACTTTGACACAGCGGGACTGGGTGTTCCTCTGTCTGAAAAAACAAGCTTAGCCAAAGCCCTCGAAGCAGCTTGTAAAAAAGCGGACTCCCGAATTACTGCGGTTCGTTCTGCAGGAATTACTGAAACTCGATTTGAAACTCACCTCGTCGACTCCCATGGCGAGCATATTTACCAACAGAGTACCGCTTATACAGCGAGTGTTACCTGCAAGGCAGAATCCAAGGGTGACAGCCAAATGGGAAGTGATTTTAAATTTTCCAATTACTTAGACAATCTAGACATTAAAAGCGTAGCCGAAAACTCTGCAAAATGGGCGGTAGAACTTTTAGGTGCAAAGTCAGCGCCTACGCTCAAATGCCCAGCTATTTTGAGAAACTCAGTCTTGGCCGATTTGGTTGAGTTTTTGTCATCCAGCTTTTCTGCTGAAGAAATAGATAAAGGCAGAAGTATGCTCATCGGAAAAAAAGGACAACTCGTATTTTCCCCTGAAATCACACTCATTAATGATGGATTACTTCCGGGCGGAGCAGGCACTCTACCTTTTGACGCTGAAGGAATACCCTCGAAAGAAACTATCCTCATTGATGGAGGATTTTTTTCATCGGCTCTCTATGACAACTACTATGCCAATAAAAACAAGGTAGCCCCTACTGGAAGTTCTGTCCGTGGAATCAAATCTCAGCCAAATACTGGATTTTCAAATTTATATATTCAGAAAGGAAAAAAACCATTTGAATCACTTTTGAATGGAATTTCCAAAGGAATTTTAATTACAGACCTCATGGGAATTCATACTGCCAATCCAGTAACAGGAGATTTCTCTTTTGGTGCCTCTGGTATTATGATCGAAGGAGATCAACTCACTTTTCCGATTCGAGGATTTGCTGTTGCTGGCAATGTATTGGAACTTTTTCGAAAAATAACGGATATTGGAAATGATCTCCGATTTTTTGGAAAAACGGGTGCCCCATCGGTGAGACTGAGTGAAATTTCAGTGGGTGGTGTATAAACTCAATTAGGACTAAACTAGGGATGGCATATGCTACGAAAGATACACAATGCAATTTAAAGTCGGATACAAAACCGACATGGGTTGTAAAAGAAACCAAAATCAAGACAATGGAGCGTGTTATCCCGAATTGGGACTCTTCGTAGTTGCGGATGGTATGGGGGGACACAAGGGAGGAGAAATTGCTAGCGCAACAGCGGTCAAAATCATTTTAAATTTTGTTCGTCAAGCCGAACAGAATACAAACTGGAGCCCTGAAACAGTAATCGTCCAAGCGATTGAAAGTGCCAATCAAAACATTTTTCAGCTTGCAAGCAAAGACCCTTCCCTTCAAGGAATGGGTACAACTGCAACAGCCCTTTTAATAAAAAATCAAACTCTCATCATAGGTCATGTAGGCGACAGTCGATGTTATTTTTGTAAACCCACTGGCATCTGGCAGGTTACTCGAGACCACTCTCTGGTCCAAGAAAAATTAAGAGCAGGTTTGATTCAACGAAAAGATCTTAAAACAGATCGGATGAAAAATGTAATTACTCGTTCAGTCGGTTTTGAAACGGATATGCAAGTAGAAACCTACCGAATAGATGTTCAATCGGGAGACACTTTCCTGCTCTGTTCAGATGGACTCACCGGAATGCTCGAAGACGACGAAATTCTGAAGCAAATCCAAAAAAATCTCTTTGAAGCCGACCAAGCTCAACAAGCAGTAAACGAGCTGATTGACGCCGCCAACGCTCACGGAGGAGATGACAACATTACTGCACTTATTGTACAGTTTATTTAAGGAAAAATGTCACAGAAGAATCAATTTTATACCATCCTCATCGTTCCAGAAAAAACATCCCATGTCAGACGCTGGGTCGTTCCCAGTTGGTTACTCCGAGCCACAGGTCTTGGCCTGGCTTTTGTGGTTTTGATCACTGGGGTCATGATTTTTGACTATTGGTATGTCATGAGCCAGATTGGAGAGAATCGACAATTGAAACTCGAAAATCGCAAACTCCGACAGCAAGTTCAAATTTTTCAAAATAAGATGACAACCGTCGAAAACACGATGGAGAGAGTCAAATCCTTTGCGACTCGCCTCAAAGTCATTATGCACGTGGAAGATCAAACACCCAATATTCAAAGTAAACTTCCTGACTCGAATATCACACACTCCGTAGCTACTCATTCAGGTCCATCCGAGCACGAAGGTTCGCCCCTCGATCCAGTAGATCCAGAAAAAATGGAACTCCGAAAAGACTACGTTACCCTCGAAAATCAAATTTCCGAACTGAATCGAGGAGCGTTTCAGACAGAGGAAATGCTTCAAGACGAATACGAGATCCTGCACGACAAGAAGGCATTTCTCGCAGCACTTCCGACGCGTCAACCTGCGTCTGGATATTTCACTTCTGGGTTTGGGGTTCGAAACTCTCCCTATGGAGATCGCATCAAAATGCACGAAGGTCTCGATATTGCCAATCGACTCGGGACTCTCATTCGAGCACCGGCTGATGGCGAAGTAACTTTCGCCGACTCGAAAGCTGGATACGGACTCACTCTGGTCATTAATCACGGCTATGGAATCGAAACTTGGTATGGTCATCTCAAAAAATTTATTGCCGCCAAAGGTGAAATGGTAAAAAGAGGAACTCGAATCGCTCTCTTGGGCAATAGCGGAAGATCTACAGGTCCTCATGTTCATTACGAGGTCCGGGTTCATGGATATCCAGTGGATCCCAGATCCTATATTTTTGAAGACTCTAGCCCATAAAATAAAGCATCATAATAACAAAGAGTTAAAAATAAACCCATTGTAAATCGGCAAATGGATTTTTTACGCGTGACAGTTGGGCTGACTCTCGTTAAACTTGCCACGAAAATTATGCTTCTGCAGAACATCGCTAAAAAAGTATTTGGGACCCAAAACGAACGTGAACTGAAATCAATCCACCCGATTGTAGATCAGATCAACCAACTCGAGGCTAAGATTAAACCGCTTTCTCATGCTCAGCTTCAGAGCAAGACAGCAGAGTTTAAGGAACGCATCGAAAAAGGCGAAGATCTGGGAGCTATCTTACCAGAAGCTTTTGCAGTCGTTCGCGAGGCGGCATGGAGAGTCATTGGACAACGTCATTATGATGTTCAACTCATCGGAGGTATCACCTTACACCGAGGCAGAATCGCAGAAATGCGAACCGGTGAAGGAAAAACCTTGGTTGCCACCCTCCCCTGTTACCTGAACGCCCTTGAAGGAAAAGGGGTCCATGTTGTTACCGTCAATGATTATTTAGCCCGCCGCGACTCTGCCTGGATGGGACAAATTTACGGATTCCTAGGTATGAAAACTGGAATCATTGTCCATGGATTAAGTGATACACAGCGTCAACAAAACTACGCATGTGACATCAGTTATGGGACCAACAATGAATTCGGATTTGATTATCTCCGGGATAATATGAAATTTCGGCTCGAAGATTACGTTCAGCGTGATCTCCATTATGCCATCGTCGATGAAGTCGATTCCATTTTAATTGACGAAGCTCGAACCCCTCTGATTATTAGCGGCCCAACAGAAGATTCCACAGATCTGTACTATAAAATTGATCGTCAAATTATAGCCGAAAACGGACTCACTCGAGAGTCAGACTATACGATCGATGAAAAATCAAAAACTGCTGCTCTTACTGAATCGGGCGTAGATAAGATGGAGAAACGCCTCAGAGTCGACAATCTTTATGACTCTGCAAATATTGAACTCCTGCATCACGTCAATCAAGGACTCAGAGCGCACGTTCTTTTTCATCGAGATGTCGATTATGTAGTCAAAGACGGGGAAATTCTCATTGTAGATGAGTTCACAGGTCGCCTGATGCCAGGTCGAAGGTGGTCAGATGGTCTTCATCAAGCTATAGAAGCCAAAGAAGGCGTGCCGATTGAAAACGAAAATCAGACGCTCGCCACGATTACTTTTCAAAACTATTTCCGAATGTATCAAAAACTGAGTGGAATGACAGGTACCGCTGACACGGAAGCCATGGAGTTTAAACAAATCTACAAACTCGACGTTTCAGTGATTCCTACTAATCGAAATATGGTTCGAAAAGATCAAGCCGATGTGATCTTTAAGTCAGAAGCAAGCAAGCTCAAAACGATTATTACCGAAATCAAACAGCTCCAGGAAAAAGGACAACCTGTTTTGGTAGGAACAGTGTCGGTAGATAAATCAGAAAAACTCTCCGCGCAGCTCAAAAAAGAAGGGATTCGGCATCACGTACTCAACGCAAAGCAGCACGAACGCGAAGCAGAAATTATCGCGCAAGCAGGCCGCAAAGGGGCATTGACGATTTCTACCAATATGGCGGGCCGAGGAACAGACATCCTTCTTGGGGGAAATCCAGAATTTTTGGGAAAATCAGAAATAGGAACTCTTCCATCGGGCGCCACAGCGGAAGAGAAAGCCGATTACGAAAAAAAGCTCTCTGAAATATCAGCAAAATGGAAAGAGCGTTGCTCCCAGGAGCGTCAAGAAGTTCTCCAACTCGGAGGCTTATTCATCTTAGGCACAGAGCGCCATGAATCGCGTCGTATTGACAATCAACTGAGAGGCCGAGCCGGACGACAAGGGGATCCTGGAGAAAGCCGCTTTTATCTTTCTTTAGACGACGATCTGATGCGCATTTTTGGTGGAGTCAATATCGGTCGATTCATGGAAGAAGATATGCCAATCGAGCACCGATGGATTACAAAAGCCATTGAAAATGCTCAGCGTAAGGTTGAAGGACACAACTACGATATCCGAAAGCATTTGCTGGAGTACGACGACGTGATGAATCAACAGCGCAAAGTGGTTTATGCTTGGCGCAAGGAGGTACTTTCTAGAGAAAACTTACGTCCGATGATTTTTTCCATGACAGACGAAATCAGTACGGTCATAGGAGAAGAATTCTTTCCAAATGGCAAACTACGTCGAGAAGACGGGCATTCCTTACTGAATATGAAAGAAGTGAATGACTCGATTCAAGTGATGCTTCAAATCCCGAGTCATCTCGAAGAAAAAGACATCCAACCCTTCAATCACATAGGATTAAAACAACAGATTCTTAAATTGGCTGAAGGCGCCTACGAAATTAAAGAACACAGCGTTGGAGCGGAGACTCTCAGACAGCTAGAAAAGATGATTCTCCTCACCACGATCGATCATCTTTGGAAAGATCACTTGCTTGCAATGGATCATCTCCGCGAAGGGATTGGTCTACAAGGATACGGACAAAAAGACCCTCTGATTGAATACAAAAAGCAAGGATTCAAATTTTTCGAAATGATGATGAATCAAATCACTGGAGACGTGGTGAAGAAGCTTTTTGCTGTGCAACTCACTCCGGGAGCAGAAATGCTAGAACCTGAGGAATGGACTGAGCTGGAAAACGAAGCAACAGAAAATTCTAAAATGGAGTACAATATCAGCTCGAATGGCGAGCTTGTTCCGCAGCGACAATCGCCTTCCGCAAAGCCTACCATTTCCATTCCTCAACCAATGGGTTTGCCTCAAGCTCCCATGGCCCATTTCACTCTATCCACAAATCCTACGAAAGATATCGCCAAAGTAGGAAGAAACGATATTTGCCCCTGTGGAAGCGGTAAGAAATATAAAAAATGCCACGGCTCATAAAGTTGATGTATTCTACAAGTGAGGAATGACGGAACAAAAAGATATTACAAATTTAATTCCAAACTCTCCTACTCTGGCAGAACAAGAGATGCTGCCACCTGTGTCGGACCATCCGTTAGTGGATCAATTTGAAAGTTTGGAAGATTACTCCGAAAACCAGTCTCCTCCTGAGCAGCCTGCTGAATTACCACCTCCAACAGTTCTGGATAACATCAAGCAGTACTCCGAAACAGGCGTCACTCCTTCCAAAGTTCCTGCAGCCTTTCCCTTTAGCCTAATGATCCAAGGTCCACTGGCAGCGCATGAAAAGCAGAAACTCCTCGATTTAATCTCCCAAGAGCAACTGGGATTTCGAGAGGTCGATCTCGAGGTCCAATTTGCAAACAACAAAATTCTGCTTCCCCGAATCAGCGAATACGCTGGAATTATGGTCATTCAAGCTTTAAGAGGGACTCAGGCGGAAATGCGCTTCGGTCCCTCCGATACCATTTTTTCGACAGAAGACACGCGCTCGGACCCCAAAGAAACGGCAGACCCTGTGGAAGAAAAGTCCACATCCTTCACTGCAGATCTTTCCCATCCGGCCGAAGCAATCCCTGTTACGGCAGAAGATAAGATCTCTGAAACGACACACTTTGAAGTCCTCGATACTCTGACTGCTTCGGCAGTTCTGAAATCCAAAATGGTAGAAGCAGAAAACTCAACAGAGTACCAAGAAATAATAGAAGCCCTTCAAAGGGAGCTCAAATATAAGGCCTACCGAAAAGGGGCAATAGGGATCATTCATTTCAAAATTCAACTCAATATCCTCTCCTCACCCAGCCACTATCGGGTTCTGGCGATGGGCACTGCAATAAAAGCTGTTGAAAAATAAGAACTTTTTTTATTTTATCGACTATGTTACCCTGAATCCTATCTGGGGACGATCCGGCTTCGACGGGAGTATTGAAGTCCTAGATGCATGTCGAGGACGTCACTGGCCTCGTAAAAAAGTGACAAAATGTAATTGGCAACACCAATTATGAGCCTATGGCTCTTGCTGCTTAATAGTTAATTCTATTTAAGTAACACGTTTTACCTGAAGGCTCCCCCACTTCGGGATAAAATGTCATTGAGTGGGATAGCCCTTAAGGTCTCGTAGATGCCTCAAGAGCGAATCTAAAGTCTACGGAGAATGAGTTGAGTCTGTTTGTGGACGCTTCCCATTCCATCTAAAGCACAAACTACACATGTAGATTCTGGTGACGGATTACTTTCGGACGTGGGTTCAACTCCCACCGTCTCCACCAAATTTGAGGGCTCAGGGGTAGAACCCCTGAGCCTTTTTCATTTTCAATTATAACAATAACTTAGAGAGAAGAAGCTCACCTAGCTCGAGCATCCCAATCACAGGAAATCAGGCTAAATCATACCCTTTGCAGACCTTTGTAGTTTCTTGCTGTAGTTCTCGGAACGACAAACTACAAGACTGTCTTGATCCAGGAATTGAAGTCTCGGAAAACTTCCTCAAGGGTGACCGGGAGATCTTTGTATCGCCTTTGATGGTCTTTCCAGCCACGTTCCATAGGTTCATTGATCCAAATAGCATCGAGATAAGGAATAGCGTTGTGAGTGGCCAATAGCCTTTTTAATAATCGCGGGTCGAGTTTGACTTCCTTTTTGGCAAGTCTCCATAGATCGTCATAGTCCTTCATCCGAGTGTTGCCACCTTTGAACCGATGAGCAGCGGCAAGCTTATCCGCCAGGATATTCTCTAGACTTGCCGCCCGGATTTTCAGATTGTCCGTAACAGGTGACGGTATTTCCCGCATGTCTGTTTCGAGTTGGTAGACGACGTCGATGCCAAAATTATTGGAGGCCCCTTGATCAGTCTTGTAACCTATGATCACTGCTGCCCCAAGTTTTCCCTCACTCTGCACTTCCTCAAATTTTAGAATAGAGAAGCTGATCCCTTCGGCTTGTTGACAGGCTTGAGCAAGACTTTCTTTGACAGCGGAGTGACTAGTTGCGGTGATCGTCGCTAAATCCAGATCGATCGTCGCTCTTGGGGTGTCGATATAGAGCCACAAAAGGTTTCCACCCTTAAAAACAAAATCAGATGAGATCCGAGTTAGGGAGTCCAGGTAGGTCAGCATGACACGTATCTCAAGAAGGCTTGTGGCCCAAACAACCCCCTTCGTGATGCCCATGATCTCGATTTCCCCAGAAAGGTTTTTATTTTTTCCTTAGGCATCTGCAAGCTCCTGCTGGAGATGTCTCAGTACATCCGTTTTCAATGCCTGATCGTACTTCGCAATTTTCTCCGGCTTGGGTGTATATTTTTTAACGTATCGTTTAAGAGCCTTATAAAAGATCGGGCCGGATGAGTCCAAACGGTAGGCTTCACAAAGAGATCTCTCGGCATCATAAATTCGAATTCTTTGATCATGAAAGTTGAGTTTCATAATTCCAATGAGATTCCTTTCAGCAACTCGATGAACTGCCAATAACTTATTTCTGATACTCGTACCCCTGGGGACATCTACGTCAATACGATTTAAGGACTCATCTGATAGGTCATGAATCACCAATGATGTGAGACCTGAAATCACGGATTGAGGATAATATCGCCCCGCCGCTATCACTGATGCAGTAAACGGATCAATGCCAGGAGATCCATAGAATCCACTCCCCAAAGGAAGAAGCGATCCTTCATCGGCTTTTCGCTTGAGCTGCATTTTATTTCCAAGAATGGCGACTAGCTCCTGAGCGGTCATCACGCCTTTTTTCGCTATCGCTTTCTTTAGTTTTTCGTCTTGGTCTAGTAAGGGCTTCATTGTTACTATATTACCACCAACAGTACTTTTGTGTTAAAAAAGTAACAAACAGAAATTCGTCTTACATTTCGGGCACTTTAGAATAGGAGCATCTATCGCTCTTCAGACTTCTGGATTTAATTCCTTCAAAAGCTCATCCACATTTTTCATCGCCCCTGCCAAGAGATCCTTGATCTGCACTGCGTACTCCTGGGGTTCCAAAAGAATTTCCTCCTCGGATCCGTGAGGATTGTAGTGCCCTGCTGATAGGTTCGTGCCCGATTGGAGAATCTTATCAACAGGAACGAGCCAACTTCTGTCGGTATTTTCTCGTTTCCTATATAATTTGAGAAGTTCTTCAAAGTGCCTGTCCGTGATGCCCGCCTTTTTGGTTAACTTCTTCCCATCAATTAGTGGAACTTCGTAGAACCATACATCCTTAGTTTTTTTGATTGGACTTACCCCGAAAAAGTGGACACTATTTTATGCGGCTAATGACTCCTCAAATTGGACGGGTGATTTATATCCAATTGAAGAATGAAGACGCTCTCTATTGTACC
>CAIYTD010000237.1 GCA_903928955.1 Oligoflexia bacterium
AAATGATGCAACTAAAAGCTCTGTTACAACCGTCCCTAATTCGCTTGGATAATAACGTGTTTCTCTTTTTTCTACATATTCTCGATCTTGAAGATTAGAAAGTATTGTTGCGTAGGTTGAGGGTCTGCCTATTCCTTTTTCTTCCAGGTCTCGAATGAGAGATGCATCTGTGTAACGCGCAGGTGGTTGTGTGAAGTGTTGTGACGGTGAGAGTTGAGTATTGATTACAGGATCTCCTATTTGAATCTGAGGCAATTTTAGAGCTTTATCCGAATCTTGTTCCAGTTTCTCTGCGTCTTCTGCACCGTCTGTGTAAACTTTGGTGAATCCTGGAAATTTAATGACAGATCCAGTGGCTCTAAATTGCTGTATCGTTCCGTCTTTGTCTTGGGTGATGACATCTACAGCAGTCTGGTCGTAGATGGCAGGATTCATTTGAGAAGCTAAAAACCGATTCCAAATTAATACGTAGAGTCGGTATTCGTCACGGTCTAGATGAGATTGTACTTTCTCAGGAGTGAATTCCAGAGTAGTGGGGCGAATGGCTTCGTGAGCGTCTTGGGAGCTTTTTTTTGATTTGTAGACGTTAGGTTCTATTGGAAGATAGGGTTTACCATATTGTTTTTCGATATACTCGCGTACCGCTAGAAGTCCTGAGGGATCAATTCTGACTGAGTCTGTTCGCATGTAGGTGATGAGTCCATGAGTTCCTTCTTCTCCTAGATCAATGCCTTCGTAAAGGTGTTGGGCTAGGGTCATAGTCTTTTTTGCACTAAAACCTAATTTTCTTGCGGCATCTTGCTGGAGTCGACTTGTGATAAAAGGAGGAGCTGGCTTTCTGGATCTTTCCTTTTGCTCGATAGCATGGATTTTCCACAAAGTATCTTTGAGCTGGTTTAAGATTTGGTTAATGGCTTGTTGATTGGGAAGAATGGGGTTCTTGTCGCCTGATTTAAAGAACCTTGCTTTAAATTCAATCTCATCTTTAGCAAAAGTGCCTTCGATTTCCCAATATTCTTCCGGAATAAAGGCCTTAATCTCAGCTTCTCGATCGATCACTAGCCTTAATGCAACCGATTGAACACGACCTGCGGATAGTCCCCGTTTTACTTTATCCCAAAGAAGAGGACTTATTTTATAGCCGACGAGGCGGTCTAGAATGCGCCTTGCTTGTTGAGCATGAAACTTATCCTCATTGATGGTGAGGGGGTTTTTCATTGCTTCGAGGACGCTAGGTTTTGTCACAGCATTGAATAAAACACGATGGATTTTTTTTCCTCGTGATTTGAGCTCTTCTCGAATATGCCAAGCAATAGCTTCGCCCTCTCGATCAGGATCGGTAGCCAGATAGAGCTCTGGAACACGTTTAAAAGCTGCCTTCAGCTCTTCGATGATTTTTACTTTCGTTGGGATGACCTGATAGTCTGGCTTAAACCCTTTTTTAGTGTCCACGCCTAATTTGCTTTTGGTGAGGTCTTTGATATGGCCTACACTTGCTTTTACAATGTATTCCCGGCCCAGGTATTTCTGAATAGTCTTGGCTTTGGAGGGTGATTCAACAATAACAAGTGCTTTTTTCGCCATTCCCTACACTACTCGGAAAATTTGATATTTTTCAAGTAACATAGCTGCGCAGCTAGAAAAAGTTGGGCTTTCCCGTAACTAATGTTCTCAAGTATTAGTAAAAGCTGCTCGCAGCTTAGGTAAAATGATCAAGATTTGTGTATCCGAAGTCCCTTCTATTCATTTTTTTGAACAAGGATCGTGGTGGACTTGTAGTGAGAAGATTCAGCTTGGTGGGACCTAATCAAGAATCTTATTCGAGCACTATCTTAAAGGTGGATAGTCGAACGTACTTTTTGTTCGTTCAATTTTTATATAAGATTAGTCACATATTATAAAGACTTACCTGTAAATAGCGAGACAATAATTTAC
>CAIYTD010000238.1 GCA_903928955.1 Oligoflexia bacterium
GAAAGGAAAAGGGGCGCATGAAAGAATCACTCCGTTTGCACCCATTGCAGGTGAATACTTGCATGATTACGTAGAAATTTTTAGGCCTAGACTTAAACCCCTCACTCCCCATTTTTTTCTCAACCACCGGGGATTCCTGCTCACTCGACAGGCTATTTGGAAAATATTAAAAGCCTTGGCAATTCAAGCAGGCATGGAAGCTTCCCTCTCTCCTCACGTTCTGCGGCATTCCTTTGCTACGCATCTCTTAACATCAGGAATCAACTTGCGCTCTCTTCAAATGCTCCTAGGGCATTCCGATCTCAGTACCACTCAAATTTATACTCATGTCACACCTGAACATTTAAAACTCGCTCACCGAAAATTCCATCCCCGCGGGGGAGAGTAGCGCACCCCTAGTGACTGTGCTAAAGGTCAAGCATGGGATCATTTTCCGAACGCGTCCAAATGCTTTCTATTCAGCTTGTGCCCTTTATCATGGCCGTTGTCTTCCATGAATATGCCCATGGCTGGATCGCAAATCGCTGGGGAGATGATACTGCAAAAAAACAAGGAAGACTGACTTTGAACCCGATTCCTCATATGGATCCTATTGGAACACTTTTATTCCCGATTATTAACATGCTGTCTGGAATGAATTTGCTTTTTGGATGGGCAAAGCCAGTCCCCATTAATCCCAGTCGCTTTAGAAAATATCGCGCTGGCCTATTCTGGGTTTCTATAGCAGGACCAGGAATGAATTTTCTTTTAGCGTGCCTTTCTGGTTTAGCATTTGGCTCTATTCGTGCTTGGGTTCCACGGGACTTTTATTTATATGAGCCCTTGATTGCAATGGCGTATGTATCGGTCTCCCTCAATTATGCTCTCGGAATTTTTAACTTACTGCCATTACCCCCCTTGGATGGGAGTAAAATAATAGAAGCCTTCCTACCGCTGAGGCTTGCTCAAAAATACGAGTCGATCACTCAATATAGTTTTTTTATTCTTTTGGCACTTCTGATGAGCGGGGCTTTTTCTATTTTAAGCTATCCCATTCATTTTATGACCCATCTCACCCTTTATACAGTAGCCAGCCTCTTTGGTTTCATCTCACCGGAAATCTAATTTATGCCTCCTACTCAGAAAAAAATCATGCTCTCAGCCGTTCAACCTTCCCACTTACTCACATTGGGTAATTATCTGGGAGCTTTAAGGAACTGGGTCAAACTCCAAGATGACTACACTTGTCTCTTTTTTGCAGTAGATTTACACGCTTTAACAGTTAAGCAAGACCCAAAAAAATTACGTGAACAAACCTACTTAGCACTGGCCACCTACATTGCAACCGGGATTCGCCCTGAAACAGCTACACTCTTTATTCAATCCCACGTACCCGAACATGCTGAACTTGCATGGATCTTGAATTGCTTTATTTATATGGGAGAATTGAGCAGAATGACTCAGTTCAAGGAGAAAAGTGCTCGGCAAGGCCAAGCGATTTCAGCAGGTCTCTTGACTTATCCTGCACTCATGGCCTCGGATATTCTTCTTTACCAGACTCATTTAGTTCCGGTAGGAGAAGATCAAAAACAACATATTGAAATCACCCGTGACATTGCTATCCGGATGAATCATATTTATGAAGTGAGTTTATTTACAGTTCCTGAAATCTATACTCCTCCCGTAGGAGCTAGGATTATGAGTTTACAAAACCCAATGTGCAAAATGTCTAAATCCGACCCAGATTCTAATAGCGCCATCTATCTAACGGATACAAACGATCAAATTTTAAAAAAACTTAAAAAAGCTGTCACCGATTCCGGATCTGAAATTACTCTAGATGACCAAAAACCAGGAATTCAAAATCTACTCCAAATTCAAGCAGCCCTTTCAGAAAAAACGCCCTCAGAAATCGTATCTGAACACACCGGAAAACAATATGGCCACCTTAAAATAAAGACTGCTGAAAAAATTATAGAAACAATTGGCCCGATTCGAGATCGAACTCTTGAACTGATGACTCACAAAGATTATCTTCATTCAATTTTTCAAGCAGGAGCAAAACACGCGAGAGAAAGAGCCCAAAAGACGCTTGCTCACGTTTATGATCAAGTGGGATTGATCAAAGGCCGCTACTAATATGGCACAACGCATTCCCATTACAGTTCGCTTAGAAAGTTTTGAAGGCCCACTCGACCTTCTCCTTTATTTAATTCAAACACATGAACTCGATATTTCAAAAGTATCGATTGGCAAAATTACAGATCAATATCTCGTTTACGTTCGATTAATGCAGGAACTGAATTTTGACACTGCCAGTGAGTTTTTAGTCATGGCTGCCACTCTGTTGCATTGGAAAAGTCGAGCCATCCTCCCTCAAGAACCGAAACAAGATGCTTTGGGCCAAACTTTAGAGGACGCTCTTTTTACCCAAGAAGATCTGATCAAACAACTTCTGGAACATCAACGCTTTCAAGAAATAGGACACACCCTGAGTGAACTTCCACTCTTAGGACAGGATGTATTTACTCGATCCAATCCAAAACCTCCCATTGAGAGGATTTGGCGAGAAATGAACATCACTGATTTAGCTCTCTCCTACCAGCAAATGCTCACACGAGCTCGAAAACGCACTCAAGTTCTTAAAAAGGAGACTGTATCTCTCACGGATAAAATTATGGAATTTGCAGATCGTATTCCGATAGGCAAACTCATCGAGCTTCAAACTCTACTCTCTCAAATTCCCTCCCGAGCAGAAACAGTGGTCACCTTTTTAGCAGCACTCGAACTTTCTCGACTCGAGAAAATGAGATTGCATCAAGAACAAGTTTATTCATCGATTTATTTGGAACTCCTAGAATCTTTAATCCACTTTGATACAAAACTAGCATCAGGATTTGATTTAAGTATTTCCCAACTGAAAACGGAGACTTTATGAGCAATAATAAAAATCAGCCTCCTGAAATAGTCACCTTAATCGAAGATCCATTCAGAATTTCAACTCTTGAAATTTCGGACGCTCAAAACAATCCAGAAGAACTCCATTTTAATAACGAAATAAATGAGGAAACAAACGACTCCTCCGAGCCCCTGGAAGAACAGCTGGATCGCCTTGCTAGAGCTGTAGCTCAACAAACTGATCCAGTCAGCCTACAAACTCCATCCCATGTAGAGGATGAATCTATTGTTCTAGAAGAACCCCTAGAAATAATAGAGGAAATCGAGGTAAAACTTCCCCTAGATGCAAGCGAAATCCAATCTTGCATCGAATCCCTCCTTTTTATTTCCGAGAAACCCCTTTCCATCGAAAAACTTCACAGCTTGCTAGGACCTCAATTCAGTATTACACTTTTTAATCAAGCAATCCAAACGCTTACCCAAAGATATCAAGCAGCTCACCATGGAATCGAAGTCTTGGAAATCGCAGGCGGTTATCAATTCAGAACTAAACCCGAGCGTGCAGGACTTGCACAAAAATTAGCCAAAACTCAAACTCAGCGGATTTCTTCTGGAGGAATGGAAAGTCTCGCTATCATTGCTTATAAACAGCCTATTATGAAAGAAGAAATTGATAAAATTCGGGGTGTTGATTCTTCTTATTTTATTCGTGGTTTGATTGAAAAAAAAATGATCAAGATTACGGGACGATCTGAACTTCCAGGACGCCCCATTCTATATTCTACAACAGACGAATTTCTGGAAGTCTTTGGACTCAAAAATCTTTCTGCATTACCCTCCCTCCGAGAACTCGAGCAAATGATCCCCACTTCCCAATCTTCGAACCCAGAAGACGAAGATCCAAGAATTCGAGACCTCCGTAAAATGGTGGGAGCAATGAAAGCAGATCGTTCTTCCCATCTTCACTATAATCCCGAAGAAGATGAAAAAATCCTAAAAGAAATTAAAGAAAGAGTGAGCTCTATTCCCTCTTCCACACCCTATTTAGATGAATTAAAAGCTGCAGAAACCGCAGCTACTGAAAATAGGGAGAGCTCCCCTGACCCTTCTGATAAGAAATAAGCTGAGTAACTGAAATTTGCTAATTCTAGACGAATCGTGCTAAAGATAGATGCCTATGGCATCCGAACGCGTTCAAAAAATTCTTGCAAAAGCAGGTATATCCTCTCGTCGAAAAGCAGAAGACCTCATTCAAGAAGGGCTCGTTACGATCAACGGCAAAATAGCGCAATTAGGCGATCAAGCAGAATGGGGAAAAGATGCCATTAAAGTGAAAGGCAAACTTCTTCATCAAACAGAAGCACCAGTATATCTAGCCTTTCATAAACCCAAGGGCGTTATTTCCATGATCGCCCCCGATCCAGATGGAAGGACGACACTAGTTGATTTTTTAACCAAAATCAAAAGTAGAATCTTTCCAGTTGGGCGTTTAGACTTCAATAGTGAAGGACTTCTTCTCCTCACAAACGATGGAGCTTTTGCTGAAAAATTACAAAAACAAGATGATGTTCTTCGTGTTTACACTGTAAAAATCAAAGGCCATCTCGACCAGGAAATGATGACCCGACTCAAGCGCCCCCTTCGAACTCAAGGCCGCCTGTTAAAACCCTACTCTGTTCGAATGAGCCAAAAACTTCAGAATAAAACTCAAATGGAAGTCGTGATTCAAGGGGGAGGAGCAATTGACATTAAATCCTTTTTTGAATTGAAAGGCTTTTTAGTCGAGAGAATAGTGAGAACTGCCATTGGTCACATCATTCTGAAAGATCTCAAGCCAGGACAATTTAAACATTTAAAAGCAAGCCAAGCCTATGCGCTGGTGGATCAACCCGAACTCGGAATGAGAAGACTGGAACACGAAGAGGCTAAAGCACCTCCTGCGCGACGTCTAACTCGACCTGAACTCCTGCCTCAACCCCTCATAACAACGGCACGCCCTAAGCCCAAGTCTCGTGGTCCAATAGCCCGAAATCCTATACCCCCTACATCGCGCCGTAGCCAACCATATCAGCGATAGCCTGGATGACAAGAAGTGGACATTCCTGCTGAGGAAAATGGCCGCACTCGTAAGCTTCTCTCCACAGAACACCCGGAATCAATGCCCTCATTTGTTGACCGATCCGTAATGGAACGATTTGATCCTCCCTCCCCCAAAAAAGGAGAGTAGGCCTTCGAAGGGCAGGAAGCCTTAAGTCTAAGTAATCTTGCTCTGTCTGAGCATGGACCACATCCTGAATATTGCTTTTTCTCATCCGTTGAACAATCGACTCCCATTCTCTTTCTGAAATTTTTTTTGGCTTAAAATAAGCTTTTTTCTGAAAATCTTTTGCTTCCTCCACCGAATTTCCTAAAAATGAGGTGTTCTGATTAAAAGATAAACCAAAAGAATCTAACAATACCAATCGCCCTACCCCAGCTGGCCAATCAAGTCCTAGCCACGCTGCTATCCACCCTCCAGAACCCTGGCCTACAACAATCCAAGGATCAGAACAAAGAGACTCTAATACAGTACGAAGCTTTTGTGCTTGCTGACGGACACGGTAACGAGACAAATCAGTGAATCGCAGGGTTTGACCTGAGCCGGGAAGGTTAACAGCAAAAATCCGAAGACGCTGCATCATTCCTAGTTTTTCCCATCCCTCCTGTGGCCAAAGCAAAATTTTTTGCCAAGTCAAAGCGTCATCCCCCCACCCGTGAACCAAAACAACACAAGAGCATCCCTGTCCAGCTAAAGAACCGGATGCCTGACAATCATCCTTCCAATATCCAGACCAACCTTCTTTCTGAATCTTATGGACTCCAAAACGCCAAAATTCATATCGCATTTGAAGCTCCCGCAACTGAAGTGGGAAATAAAAAGCCCCATATCCGATCGATCCAAGAAGGAAAATAATCGCTATAATCCCAAAAAAACCATTTCTACTCATTTTTTGCATTGACTTCCCTACCGCCCAAGACATAGATTAGCCAAGCTCTCAATAAATAGAAATACTTTTCTGACGCGGGGTGGAGCAGTCTGGTAGCTCGTTGGGCTCATAACCCAAAGGTCGTAGGTTCAAATCCTGCCCCCGCTACCAATTTTAAAAGGTTAAGGCCTAGTAGGACACCAACAGTTCAACTGGGCCTTTTCATTTTGAGGATCCCGAACTACCCGCCCCCCCTAAAGGGCAAACTTCCGGAATCAAATCGCCAAGTACCAGAGATGC
>CAIYTD010000239.1 GCA_903928955.1 Oligoflexia bacterium
AGCTCTTTCAAAAAATCAATTCTATGTTTCTACCTCTCGAGGAAAACGAGGAGTCACCCTTTTTACAGACAACATAGCTCAACTCAAAGAAGCCGTTCAAAAAAGCTCTGCACGCTCCTTAGTGACCGAGCGATTGACACTGGAGGGTATTTTTAAAGCCAAATTAGAAAAGCTCAAGCTTGGGTACGAAAAATCAATCCAAGTGACAAAAGAAAAAATTGAAAAATCTTTTAGAAAATTTGTAGATCGCTCTCCCCAGACGAACAAAGGAAGGCGCATTCAGAGAGAAAAATCAAAAGGCGTTGAGATTGATCGGTAAAAGCTTTTTATCTCTATTCAGAGGCTCCATCCCCCTTTGTTGCAGATCCCGTCTGCGGCATTCCGTCCATCTGACCACTCCTACCCCAAGTTTCCTTAATTAAAAATTAATATTTAAAATTTGTTTCAAAAATAGGGTCATCTGGATACAAACCACAACAATAATGAAGTTCAATACTTGGCTGATGTGAGCTTGCCCAAACATAAAAACAAGAAAACCTGAAATGGGATAGGATGCTGAGTTAATAAATACCATGATGCCGGTGACCCGACCTAAAACGTCTTTGGAACAAACTGTCGCCCGAACGGATCTTACGTAGAGACTCAGAACTCCAGCTGCCGACCCAAAGAAAACATACGATAAAGCAAACACTGGAAAATTTGGGGCGAAACGAAGGCCTATCAAGGCCGCTATGAATACCAAACTTGCCATCGCTGCCTGATGATGGGTTGTTAACGAACCTCGCAGACTATAGAGCGTAATAATAGATACGAAGGCAGACATTCCAACCACATAGCCTACCATACTCTCTGAGTGCCCAAATACGCCAATAACAAAATAACTTAAGGTAGAAAGTGCAATTCCAAATGCAAGATTTGCTACAAATGCCATACTGCTAAGAGATCGTAATACCGAGTCCGTTGAAATTAAAAAAAAGCCCAGGCAAAAATAGCTTGAGTTATTTTTATCGCGACTCACAGGAAGATATGGAACAGAAACCGAGACAGCAAGTAAATTGAGAAAAACAAAGAGCGCCGTCCAAACAAAAATGGACGAAAGCGCTAACTTCGTATGGGCCCAGATCGCCAATGCAGGAGCTAAAACTCGGGCTAGCTGATCAATAGATTGAGTTAACTTTTGAGAGTTTCCTGCATGAGTAGGTAGATCTCTTACGATAAGAACTTCGGTTGCAACATAACTGATTTCTGTTGCAATGCCAATAAACACACTCATTGCGATGAGCAAATGAAAATGAACCTGTGAATAATAAAAAAGTAAGCTGATGCAGGAGCTCACCAAGAGAATGAAACGTAGAAAATCTGCCGCCATCACTAAACGTTTTGCTCCATAGCGATCCACACAAGGGCCTACAAGATTGAGAGCAATAAGTCTTGGTATCCATTCAGCCGTTAATAGAAGTCCGGACTTCGAAACATCTCCAGTCGTAGTATAAGCCAACAATGGAATCAAGAAAACCAAAACTTCGTCCCCAAGTCGAGACAACAGGTAACAGAAAAAAAAACTGTTTTTTTGAAAAACCTTCCGCATAAAGAAAGTTTACCTCACTGAAGAACGAAATCCCGCCTTACAGCCCGTAAAGTTTCGCCATAACATCTCCAACTGACACCGAGGTAGGTTGGCTTTTTAGGTGATGAATAACCTGTTCTTGCTCATTTTTAGAACGATTTTGACTCATTTTGATCTTGCTTTGAACCGATACAATATCAAATCGAAAAGCCGTAATTTCCTCTAGCATTTCGTCCAGAAGATCTTGACTAAGTTGATTGATCCTCCATTGAGGATCATGTCTTTGTACCTGCGTTTCAATTACAGAAATGATTTCATCTTTGTGGGTGAATGGATTTACATGACATAGAAAGTCTGCCACGCAATAGTTCCACGTGGGTACACTTGTTGACGGATCTTCATACCAGTTAGGTGAAATATAGGCATTCGGGCCTAAAAAAATGAGATGAGCCGAACCAGCCTCTCCTAAAGCTTTTACAAGTGAATTTCTTTTTGATAGGTGACCCAAGAAGTAATTATTTTCTCGGATTACAGGGATTGGATAAGCTTCATCGACACCTGGTACAATTGCTAATGCAAGTGGAAACTTTTCTACAATAGTTGAAATGAGTTCCTCGTTATTGCATCGGAAGTCTTCTGGAACATACATTGAGTTAGTCCTTAAATAAATCAAACAAGTAAAATGAATCTTTATTTACTATAAAGTTACGAAAAAACTCAAATAAAGAAATAGAAGAGTTGAGGTACGAGTAGAAAAGATCTTTTTGCTTTTCGCTTTCTAAGAGTTTTCTGCTTTTATCACGATATTCTTTGGGCAGGATTGAGAATTGGTAGAGATGTCTAAATAAGCAATCTAAACAGTAGAGATTGGCCATAAATGAATTTGATTGATGAGCCGACTCTAATATATAGTTTCTTAAAGCAATCCACTCACTTTCTTGCGCCGGACGAACCTGAGGAGTTTCTGTAGTTTGAATTAAATCGCGGGCAATACCGCCAATGATCTGAATTTCATCATGTTGATAAGAAAAGCCCAGTGCTCGGAATGCGGCTTGAGAAAGCTCATTTCGAATGTAATTCATTTCGTCGTCCCGTAATTTTAGATCATGTGAAAACTGTCTTCCATAATCTGGAACTACTCTGTCAATAACGGCGCAAAAATTCTTTGTTCTCAGAAGTGCTGATAAATCCTCTTGAATAGCACATACTCTCTTTAAGAGGTATGTACTTTCTGTTTTGTCGATAGGACTTCTGAGTAATACTTCATCTGAAATGGGTTCATTCAAGATTTCATTACAGGCCTGAAAAAGATAGCCAATAGCAAAAGCCGCATTCTTAAAAGATGCCAATAAGTCTTCTCTGGAAACATTTCCATTATCCAGAAACATTCGAGCATATCGATCGGCATGATCGTATTCGAAATCAAACATCAAATGATTTACCCACGGAGTGAAAAAACCTTCTAGGTCATACTTCGCCTCCATTGTGGCATAAAATTCTTTACAGTCAGTTATAAACCGAGCGCTACTTTCTTGATAGTAAGCCACCATGATGTAAGCTAGTGGATCATTCTCC
Organism: Oligoflexia bacterium; assembly: GCA_903928955.1. Taxonomy (GTDB): domain Bacteria; phylum Bdellovibrionota; class UBA1018; order UBA1018; family UBA1018; genus CAIYTD01. Next base: position 3,143 of record CAIYTD010000239.1, read on the forward strand.
GCCAAAAAAAGCATTTGCTGATCAAACGCGATACTTGCTGGTAGGGGTAAATATCCTTTCACTGCATCGCGATCTACGGAGAGTTTTGAGTGGTTTACAAAATAAAAGGCATCACAATGCCAAAATTCTTCAATAGCGTTTTGCTTAAAGTATTCTCGCATTTCTTTTTTAGGGAAATAAGTGACGCATCTAGAGTCAGTAACTCCAGCTGAGCGGGAAAGATGGTAGTTCTGGATTAACCATGTAATTAAGTGGTTCCTGGAACACCCAGAGATCAATTCATTCCAGATGGGGTGTTTATAGTATTGCGAATACCATGTGGTTACAACGCGTTCAAATATCTTCTGTACCTCAAGTCCAGTAAAGACAGATTTTTCTTCTTCTTCGAAGCAGCCTTGTTCTTTTAGGAGATTGTAAACTTGAAATTCCTCATCGTTGCTTGGGATCCAGTTCTTTACTTGGCCCGTGCGGTTGAAAATATGATCAAAATTAGGATGATTATCTAACCAAAGGTTAGGGACTTCAATAGCCCACATAGCGTATTCTACCGTCGTTTTTTCCTTATTTTTAAGAACTCTAACCGCATGCTTTAACATCTAAATTTCCTAAAGAAAAAAATTTAAACATGAGATATTTCTTAAAAGAATAAAATATCTCATGTTTAAATTAACATGCTTATGCACTTTTCTCCTTCTGGCTTGAACTAGCTACACATAATTATGGAATAAAACTGCCACACCTTTGCTGCAGCAGCAAGCGTGAGAAGGAGAAAAGTGCATGACCAGGTTAAATTAATTCAACTATCGCACTGAATTGGTGGTGGCTTTTACTGCAACACGCACACAGAATCCAGCTGGAAGCTTACTGACCATTTTTGATAATCGATCTTGGATCATGATGTTTCTCCTTTTTTTGTTTGAGATTTATTTATAATATTTAAAAACGCAGTTTGTCAATTGAATCTCATGAAAGTTTTTTATCCCTTCCATATCGAATTTGGTTGTTTCAGTGAAGTCCTCCGACTCTTTTTCAATTCGTTCGCTCTTGGATTCATTACTACACTTAATCTAAGGAATGATTCCGTGGCCGATAGCATTTGATGTTTAAAATTTGATTACCCGGCTTGGGCGGCTCATAACGAATGAAAGCTATACGCTTCAGGTGCGCAAAGGCAAGTTGTTGCTGGAGGAGTGGGAGGATTCCTATTATGGTGAGCTGATGGGGGTGTTTGGAAGATGGGATCTGAATGAGAATACTCGTTCGTGGGCGCGTATTTGTTTAAAAACTGGAAGTTAGATAGTTAAAAAAATCGTGAGCTTGTGGTTTGGAGGCGAATTCTTAACGCCCCAAGTAAAGAATATCTTGCAATTAGGCCCTATTTTGGCTCCATCCCCCGACGAAGCAAATAAAAGTCCAAGCTAGATCGCACTTGTGAGTATCAAATCTTTATTTTAAGTTGGTTTTTGCTGTTTCATCTTGTTCCTCATTTTGGTGAGAATTTTCTTTTAAAAGCAGGGGCTTTGGTGTTGAATGCCAGAAATAAACGGCCACTTGCTTCAGCAGGGGATTCTAGCTGGAGGCAAGATGAAACAGCAACTGATTGTATCAGCGAAATCTTTAATCAATATTTTATTTAAACTCGTGGCTAGCCCTCGTGGGAGAGCAAGAACAGATCATAAACAGTTTATTCAAGATATGGTTTTTGGAATTATTGGAAGCAGGTCTCCTTTACTCGGAAACATCTCCCGTTTTCTAGCCGAAGATATTGAACTCGCGCATACCGAGCAGCGATTATCCCGCTTACTTCGAAGTAATGCACTATCTTGGGACGATTTAACAGAAAGACAAACCGAGCTGGCGTGTCGGCGCGTCCAGACAAGGACGCATAAACAAGTCGGTGCAAGTCCGACCGAGGTTAAAAGACTCAAGACCTCGTAGCATGGGAGGCACCATAGAACGGAAGCGTGGTGGAGCCCTCCGACAACATTCTTTGAAAGGAGGATGCGCAAAGTTCCAGGTCTTGACGTCCTCCCCGGCCTAAAGGCCCTTTAACCGCTTGCGCGGGGGGATTCCCTTAAGCAGCTTTCGCCGCTCTTAGCGAGTCACGCCCGACTCGGAGAATATTCTTTGCGGCGTTAATATCACGATCATGATGAGTGTG
>CAIYTD010000240.1 GCA_903928955.1 Oligoflexia bacterium
ACTGGATCAGGCATTCGGATCAAGCTCCTTGAGGCGCTCGCTTTTAAGATTCCTGTTTTAACGAATTCTGCAGCTGTGCAGCGCATGCATCCTGGGCTGTCGCAGCTGCCTCTTCTTTTTTGCTTCGATCGGCCATCTGACTGGGCAGATTTGCTTTTGACTGAAACAGCATTTCAAACTAGGATGTTGTATCAGAAAATTAATTTTCCAAAAGAGTTAGAACCAGCTCAAGTCTATCGTTTTCTTAATTTTTTAGGCCAAAATATTTAAGGGCAGGTTTGAATATTTTGAATTGGACTTTCTCTTGAATCACGCTAAGAATCTTGACTCAACACTTCTGATCCATCTGGAGAAGCCAGGACAATACTTCTAGAGTACTATTTTAAAAGAACTGTTTCTGCTGATGACGTAGAAATGACTCAGGAGCTGAGTGTAGCTGGAATTCGCGAGGCGTGTTTTCTTGTATACATGCGTAAATTACCGCTGAGAGAGGCGAGTGAAATTTTGAAACGGCATCATGACTTGGCGAAGCGGGAGTTTGGTAGCATGAGTGAAATAGGGATTCGTGGGCGCTCGCTTGCGGGGGATTACTATGATGAAGATTAACCCGGGTAGGATTGCTCAGCGTGTGTTGATAAAATTATTTTGCTTGCTTCTAATAAAGATTGGACCGCCCAATCGGGCGTTGCAATCTTTTGGTCTGAATAACCTTCTCCAATGATAAACGTTTTACAGCCAGCAGCCTGACCCGCTGCAATATCTGACCAGCGGTCTCCCACTAAGTACGATTTTGTGAAGTCGATGTTCCATTTTTTTGCAGCCTCCAAAAGCATTCCGGGTTTTGGTTTTCTACAAAGGCAGTGATCGCTTCCAATATGATAGCAGGCATAGATCTCGTCGACTTTAAGCTCCTGGGAGATGAGCCGGTGCATCGATTCCGTGACTTCTAATTTTTGTTTGCCCGTTCTAATGTCTGGCTGATTGGTCACTACTAGAATGAGGAACTTTTGCGCTTTCAGCGCAGCCACACCTTCATGTACCCCAGGTAAGAATTTGTATTGATCGAGGGATTGAGGGGGGTATGTTTTCCCTTTTTCAATGTAAGTCTCGTTAATGACTCCGTCTCGGTCTAAAAAAATTGCTTTTTGTTTCATTTCGATTTTTAGTCTACATAGAAAATGAGTTGTTTTCAAGTCGAACAGCAGTAGGTCTTTGATTTTTTAAGTTGAATAAAATTCAGTGCATGTTTAAATCTTTGGGGATTAATTGAAAAAGGTGCATGCATGTAACTATATCTATCAGATGCAGCACGCCGATGCATTTTACTTCTCCCTGTAATGGTTATAAATTCGCATTGGGCAAAATGGCCAAGATTCGATTGCATGGAATAATTCTGATTTTGCTGAGCAACTAGGGCGATAATTTTACAATGAGGTTGGCAAAAAATTAAGTTCGAGAAAGCAGCTCCTCCTGGACCTGCAATAAGTTTTGCTTCTGAAAATAACTGAACTTGCGAAAGAAATGAGAGTTGAGAAGGATCTATGATTTCAAAGCCAGCTTGAATGGCAACAAACTCGATCTCTTTAGAATTCAGAATGGTACGACCTAATTGAGCAGTTCTTTTTAAAAAAATTTTTCGATTGGGTGCAGATGGAGGAGGAAGGTAAGATAAAATCTTATCTCGAATAAATTGAAGATGTTCATAGGAAAGAGCAGATCCTTCACTAAAGGGAATATCTAAGGAGTCGGGATGATAAGTATGCATAGAAGGGATATAGAGCTCTCGAATCATCAGTTTTTTCTTCGTATGAGTCCAAATAATATGAGATTGAGGGGCAATCAGAGCGAGAGATTCCTTCATGGAGGGGGCAATAGATTCGCTTACGATGAGCGGCAGATCTTTAAGATCTGGACATTCAAAAATGGATTTTAATCGAGGTAAGTATTCAATCAGCCAATGGAAATAATTTTCTGCAGACCTACCATTAAGCAGTATTGCTTTTTCAATGGTTTCGATTTCATTGACTTCTCCAAAGACAAGGCATTTGTCTTTTATCTTTTCTGATCCGTAAACATAGTTCCAATTTCCTGAGACGAAATCGTGATTGGGATGAGCAGAGGGGTCGTGGACAAAAAATTCTTGAGAGCCTGTCAAAACGATGCTTCCAAATAGAATACAAGCATTATTTAATTGGAAAATTTGTTCGGCTGGAGTTTTCACAGTTTTTTTTATAGTTTGAAGTCTGTTAGGATAAATAAATGGCAATGAAAAATAATAAGTACTTTTTGGTCTCAGATTTCTAATTCTGACATTATCGTTCTTGACATCGCTTTCAGCTGTTACGATATTTGAGAGCGATACCATGGGCAGATTTGAATTCACTTGTTTTATCTTATTGTAGTAATCTATTAAATGGTTGATTTCTTCTATATTTTTTGCTCCAAAATGGTTCTTTAAACAGTCTATAAAAATAGGAAAATATTTGGATAAATTATTTCCTAAAAATAATTTTTTTGCATTTTCTAGCGAAAGGAATCCGATTGGCTTACATTTATCTACGAAGCCGCAAATTTCGTTAGTTATTTCGTAAGAAGTTCCCGTTTTGGGGTCTGAGAAAAAAGGGGATGAATGGGTCCTTCTTGAAAGAAAATATTGATTACTATCTTTCAGGAGTAGCGCTTTCGAGTGAACAAAGCAGGCGTAGATTTCTATGTCACCCAATTGGTTGAAAATATTTGCCGACAGAGTAAATTCGAAACCTGTTTTTTTAGGGCATTGTTTCCCTAGCGCCTGCCTTACGTCAGTGCGAATTTGGGAGAGCGATGATTTTAAGATAATTTTATTTTTATAAACAAGAGCAATGAATGCAGGTCTCGAGCAGGTTGGACGATGATAGGACCAACCAGAGAATTTGAATTGAAATGCAGTGCTTTGTGGGGTTGTGCTTCTGTAGTTTTTAAACCATTTTAAAATTTTAAAGGGTCCAGCAGACAGCAAGTAGCTTGCGAAGTAAAGGAGTTCTATTTTTAAGTATTTTAGTTGATTCAGAAGATTTTGAAAGAAAGCCATTTGATCCTATTTTAATACTGTTCTCTTTTAGATTTCGCATGAAATTCAAGATAAGGCTCAATAATTTCGAGCAGAACTGAAGACTGAGGAAGTTTGTCACGAAGGACGTATTCTTGAATTTCCTCGCTATATTTTGCATATCCAAATTTATCGATAGCATACTGATTGACTGAAAGAGGTTTTCCAGGAATATAGCGAGAAAAAGGTTTAATGTTTTTAATCACAGCAGCGCCTGTTGCAGCAATAGAGTAGGGTCCAATAATCGCATATTGATGGATGGTTGCCCCCATTCCTAAATTTGCGCCTTTCATAATGCGAGCCATTCCGCCTAAAGCAACCATATGCGTAATGACGACTTCATCTTCTAGAATCGCGTCATGAGAAATGTGTACGCTTTGCATCAGATAAATATTGTTCCCCAGCTGTGTGATTTCACCATAACAAGGTTTTTCAATGCCTGTAAATTCTCGAATAATATTATTATTGCCAAGAGTAATTAATTTTTCTGATGAATCATACCGCGGATTTCGCGTATCCGCTCCTGGACTTCCAATCACAGCATGAGGCCCAATTAAATTATGATCACCTATCTTTAATGGGCCTATTAAAACGGTGTAAGGAAGAATTTCGTTATTTTCTCCTAGTTGAATATCGCCGGTTAAGATCGCTGTTGGATGGATTTTATTCATGTGGTTGGTCTTTTGATGAGTGCAATTTCTTCGATTACAATTTCACTGTTTTGATTGGTGCAAGTAGTGGAGAGCCGAATGAGTGAAGGCTTCGGAAATTCGGTAATGGTTACCATCGCTGTGACAGTATCTCCTAGAAATACAGGTTTTTTAAATGCAATTTCCTGTTTGAGGTAAATGGACCCTGGTCCTGGCAGGTGATTTGCTATGACTGCGCTAATAAAGGAAGCAACATAGAGACCATGAGCTATTGGGCGACCAAAAGGGGAATTTTTTGCAAATTCCTCATTGAGATGGATGGGGTTGGTATCCATTGATAGATTCGCAAATGTAGCTAAATCTTCTTCGGTGATTTTTTTTGAAATTGAAGCAGTTGCTCCGATTTGAAGATTTTGAATCATAAAACGTTCTTTCTATTTAAGTTTTAAAGAATTTTTGAATCGATTGACAAATGTATTCTATCATTTCTTCGGTCATTCCTGGCCAGATAGGGAGAGAGAGGATTCTACTTGCAAATTTCTCGGTCCGGGGTGCCCGGACGTGGCTTAATTGAGATTTGTATGCTTTTGATTGGTGAATAGGGATGGGGTAATGGATTAAAGTGGCGATTCCTTTTTCAGTTAGAAACTTCTGTAGTTCATTTCGATGGTTGACTTCGATCACATACTGGTGAAAGACATGAGTGCTACCAATCTCTACTTGAGGTAGAGAAAGATTCGAAATGGAGGCTAGTCTTTCATTGTAAAGAGCGGCAATTTTTCGTCGGGCTTGATTAAATTCATCCAGATATTTTAGCTTGATAGTGAGGAAGGCAGCTTGGAGGGCATCCATTCGGGAATTAGTCCCTAAAAAATCATGTTCGTATTTAACAATACTTCCATAATTGCGTAACATTTTGAGGTGATTTGCTAAATATTCATTATCCGTTACAATACAGCCGGCGTCCCCTAAGGCTCCCAGGTTCTTTGTTGGATAAAAGCTATAGGTTGCTGCAGCGGTTTTGTATCCTGCAGTTTGGTCGTCACGGCTAGCTCCATGGGCTTGTGCGCTGTCTTCGATGATGGGAATAGAATAGGATTCTGCCCAATTTCGGATTTGCGTCATATCTGCCATTTGGCCATAAAGATGAACAGGGATAATAGCGGAGATATTTTCAGGATTTATTTTTTTTAAGTCATTGGTATCGAAAAGATACGATGGATTACAATCTACTAAGTCAACATTCTTTCCTGCTAAGGTGATACCGAGAGCTGAAGCAATGAAACTATTAGCAGCTGTAATAATATTTTTTTTTGGGTCTAAGTCGAGTGCTCTGATTGTTAGACTAATTGCTTCGAGTCCATTACCTACACTGATGCAGTGTTTTCTCTGAGTATATTGCGCAAACTTTTCTTCAAATTCCTCCACATAAGGGCCTAGAATATAATTCCCTGAATGAATAATCTGATAGGATGCTTGATCTAGCTCATTAGCATAGACTTCATTCTGTGGTTGGATATTGTAAAAAGGTATGGTTGTTTTGAACACTTTTTTAGTTTATTCGTTTTTTTGGGCTGGTCAATTGAAATTTTAATTTACCCTATTTTGTTGCATAATCTTATTTTTTAGTTTTGGTCGCCTAATAATCTAGAAAGCTTGCCCCCATACAGGAGCCTTTAAACACTAAAAATTAGCCTTGAATTTCGGAGTAGCGACCCATTAGTTCTTTAGAAAAGCTTAAAAATCGAGTATACAGCCACTATAAATGCGCACAAGTGCCTGGAGGCTAATTTGGAGAAGACAATAAGTCATTGCATTCGCAGAAATAGATCTAAAGTCAAGTGGATTGTGATTTTGTTAACCCTTGTTATAGGTCATATTTTTTGTGGGATTTATTTTTTTAATAAGATGAATCGACAACCCTATGCTGGATTACGACTAGATACTCCGATTGCGACTTGGGTGGAGACATTGGCGGGTTCTGACGTATCTACTTACATGCAAGTGGGAATTAATGTTTCCGAAGGAAAGGGTTTGGTCAGCTCTTGTAAAGCATGTAATCCTCCATCGTATAGCCCTTTTTATTTCTGGGGTCCTGCTACTCCCTGGGTGATTGGCACTATCTTAAGATTGACTCATTCTAATAATCTCGAGACATATTTTTTTTTCGTAGTTATTTTACAAGGTCTAATCAGTTTGATTTTAGTTTATTGTCTCTCGCTATTTGTAGATTCTTTTGCGCTTTTAATTGGAACTGCTCTTTTGACGACTATCTGCCCTCCGTTACAAGGTTATTTTTTTAGTATTTATTTGGCCTCATCAGAGATGGTAGCTTTTTTGCCTTTTGTGCTTTCTCAACTTTTTCTCATGAAGGGCGTTTTAATGCACCAAAAGAGAAATGAATATTTACCTTTTCTTCAGACTTTCGGGAAAATGTTGTTCTTTTTCCTTCTCTCAGGAATTTTTTTGGGTCTTGGTTCGCTCGCAAGAGATTCACATTTTATGTTTGCTGTTTTCGTAGCGGTGTTTTTTGCAATTTTCGGTTTGCGCAGGCGGTACCTAGGGAAACCTTTCGTAGGATTGTCTATGGGTCTGGTTTTGCTTTTAGGGGTTTGTTTAGTCCGGGAGCCGGTCAAATCATGGAATAAAAGGAGACTCGGCTTTCGGATAGTAGCAAGTAGTTCGGAGGGAGCCATTTTTGAGGGTGGCCTTTGGCTTAAGCATGATGCTAATTCTTTCTATTATGGCATTGGCATAGGACTTGGAGAGTATCTCGATGCTGAAGCAGCTAGAGTTACGCTTCAAGAATACAGTGTAGGAAGGGGCTCCGCAATAAGGTCGTTGTATAGACTTGTAAGAGCAGTCATTCGGCATCCTTTAAAGGCTATCGAATTTAAGGCTATGAGATTTCCCGTATTGTGGTTCGGTACGCTTTATTGGCCATTAATGGAATTGACTCTAGTATCTTGCTGGTGCCTTGTATTTTATTTAATCGCTTTTCTCTCAGTCCTAGTTTGCTTGCAGAAGGGATTGTGGATTCCTGAGCCTGTCTATCTTTTTCCGTTATTTTTATTTTTTGCTTCTGCGCTGATTCATTACGAGTTCCGCTATTCTCAACCCATATGGTTTTTTCTACAAATGGCACCAGCTATTTTGATAAATGATCTAATGAAGTTTGGGCGGAAGTATGCAAAGTCCCAAAGCTGAGGATGGTTGTGAAGTTAGTAGTTATTGGCTGCAGCTGCAGTTTCACAACCCCTCCGGGTATACTTCGTTTACTTAATACTGGAGACAAAGACAGAAAAACTCAAGAATCCTGTGGCATTTATTTCAAAGTGGTATACCGTATACAATGAGTTCGTGTTTGCAATTCTTCTAACTATTTGTTATTAGTATTGTTTTTTGATTAAATTTTTTATAGTTTCACTTAATGAATCTATCTACTCCCCTCGTTTCAATCGTTATTCCTACATTTAACCATGAGGGGTATATAGGCAGAGCAATTGAAAGTTGTCTGAATCAAACCTATTCAAATATTGAAGTGATTGTAGTCAATGATGGCTCTACTGATCAAACTGCAGCTGAGATATTGAAATTCAGTGATTTACGGATCGTTTCAATTAACCAAAAAAATCAAGGCGTGAGTGGAGCTTTAAATACAGGTATCAGTCAAAGTAAAGGCGCTTATATCGCACTTTTAGGTGGAGATGACGTTTGCATGCCTGATCGAGTTAAAAAGCAGCTCGTCGAGTGCCAAGTTCGGGGTGGGGTGATTTTTTCTGAAATTCAGAAAATCGACGATGATGGGAATCTGATTCAGTATGCGACTTACGTAGATCAGATTTTTAAATTTGAAAATTTGTCTCAAAATCAAGTTTATTCTAAACTTTTTTGGTCTGGGAATTATTTAAATGCTCCTACTGCTTTTTTCCCTCGCGAGATTTTGACTGAAGGTAGTGGAGATCATTTTGATCGGTTACTTTATCAGCTTCAAGATTTTGACTTTTGGATTCGGTTTATCAAAAAATATCCTTTTTATATTTTGCCTGAAGTTTTGGTGAAGTATAGAATTTTGTCAAGAAATGTAAATCTGAGTTTTTCAAGTTTTGGAGTTGAAAATAGAACCCATTTTGAGTTGTATTTATGTTATGAAAATTTCTTTGAAAATATTTCAGACGCTTTTTTAAAAGAGAGTTTTAAAGAATTTCTAAAAGATCCAGACTTTAGATCAGGGATACCTCGCAGTATTGAAGAGGCATTTTTATTTTTAAAAAATCCAATCCCAGCGGTTCAATTTGTTGGCCTGAGAAAGCTTCAAAAACTGTTTCGCAATCCAGAGGCAGTTCAATACCTAGCGGAGAAGTTTGAGTTTGATCAACCTCAATTTGCGCAATTGACCCGCAAAATTGAAATTTTTAATCCTCGTGCCTCAGTGACTACAGTTCGATCTACTTTATATGTTGATACAGGGCAAGGATATTCCGAACGGCAGGTAATCATTTCTCAGGCGTATGACATCACGGATTCAGTCGTTGTAAATGAATTTGATCTTACTGCCTACTCTTCTGTGAGTGGTTTGCGATGGGATCCCATTGAGGGCGTTCTGATTAAGATCAAAATTCTTTCGCTTCATTTTTATGATGAGTCAGGAATGATTCACGAAATAGTCCCAGACAATTTAAGAGGTTTCGATGGAATAGCCGAAAATGGAACTATTCTATTTGCCCATACGGATCCACAGATTTATATTCCTGTGAGGAGTAAGGTTACTCGACTTAGAGTGCGTTTTGTTTTGAGTCCTGTAGGTTATCTTGAGTGGTTCAGGAAGTATGTCA
>CAIYTD010000241.1 GCA_903928955.1 Oligoflexia bacterium
ATTCGCTCCAATGATTAGATCTTCTTCGAAATCGCCAATCCGGCCTCTTTTATTGATAATTTCAGGTCTTTTTTCAATGCTGACGCGATTAGGTATTTGACCTCTCTTATCTCTCCCGCCTCCTCGTTTCTTTCGAGTTCTCATGGAGATAAAGCGTGCCGCCCTCTTTACGATCTGCATAAATCATCTCATAAATCCATTCGTGGCTGACGCTCTCACCCAGCTCAAGCTTCATTCGATTTGAAATCTGCGACTCCACTGTAGTAAAATTTTCTCTATTACCGATGCCTTCATGTTCTCGTCTATTCTCGAAATCGAGGTAGCCTCTATCTTGCGTTGAATCGCATAAATATTGGCCGTGTCGGGGAAGTACCCCCCTTCTGAAGCCTGATTTCTCCCCAACTCCCGATAAATAGTCGAGCGATGCTGATCTACTTCTTGGGCAATTTGGGTAGGGCTTATTCCCTGTTGAACTAAAACGCTCATACGAATACGATCCCCATAAGTGAGTTGAGAGTACGCCATATGCCTCATGGGCAGAAATTTCTGTCAATTTCGAGCGTACCTCAACTCATGGTTTGCTTGTCAATTACTCAATTATTTCATCCACATTGTTATTTTGTCGCACTTCCAACTTGAGACCGGGTATTAAAATAGGGGCTGACTACTTAAATATTTCTAATAACGCAGAAGATTAGGGAATGTAAATTTTAGAGTGAAAACGGCATATATTTCTTTCCCGCTTGATTCCTAGGGTGTGTTTTTGGTACGATTTATTTTAATGGCGAGAATCGTTGTAAACGCAACTGGATTCAGTGGAAATTTCTATCCTTTTTTAACTTTAGCTAAAGCACTCAGGCAGAGGGGGCACGCAGTAACAGTTGCCACAGGATCCCATTACTATAAAGAACAGATTGAGAATGAAGGACTAGAATTTTACCCTTTATCTGAATTCCTATTGCCCAGCAAATTCGATGCTGATCCGAATTTGAAAAATAAAATTCTTTATTCAAAAGGGAACCTTAAGCTACTTTTAAAATATCGTGTATTGCCTAACTTACAAAATTCCTTTGAAGAGCTTAATGCGGTTTGCTCTGGAGCGGATCTGCTCATCAGCGGAGTATTGCCTTTTGCAGCTTCCCTTGTTCATGAAAAAAGGAAAATCAAGTGGATCAGCTTCTGTATTCATCCTCCCCTTTTTTTCTCCAAAGATGAAATTTGGCCACCTAAACTATGGATGGCAAAAATCCCTCTGCAATTCAGACGTGTTTTTACGCTTTTATCTCACGTTATTTTACGCAAACAGGTTGATCATTGGAGTAAAGATTGGCATCAACTTCGAAAGAATCTTGGCCTAATTGGAACAAAAAACATGCTTCTTGATAGCATCCACTCGCCTATGCTTCAATTAGCAGCATTCTCTAAATTCATTTGGCCAAGGCAATCGGACTGGCCAGATCACCGAAAGCACGTCGGATTTATCCGATCTCCCTTTGTTGAAATGGACCTTTCCACTGAATTGAAGGCTTTTTTAGCTGCAGGTGAATCCCCCTTTGTGTTCACTATGGGAGGGGCTGCATCTATCTTCTTTGGTAATCAATTTTTTAACATGTGTCTGACGATAATTCAGAAGCAGCAGATTCGAGCAGTATTCTGTTGTGGTGAAATGGAAGTAACTCAGGAACTACGTGAAAGGGTAGATAAGGTTCCTTGGGTGATCTTAACAGGCAAGGAACCATTTTCGAAGCTCTTTCCCTATGCCAGGGCAGTCATCCAGCATGGAGGTGTAGGAACCATTGGTGAGGCCATAATAGCAGGCAGTCCTATGTTAATTGTTCCAGGTAATGCAGAGAATCCATCTAACGGATTAAGGATTTCTTTTTTAAAATGCGGGGTTTGTTCGGGAAGTAAACCGATCAGTCCACGAATCTTTGAAAAATTATTATTGAAAATAAATCAAAAGCAATTTAGAGATTCGGCCCAGCTTCTTTCTGCAAAAGTCCGAACGGAGAACGGAGTTGAGGACTCAATTTTTTTAATTGAAGAACATCTAAGAAAATAATGGAATTTGATTAAAAAGTCTGCGTGAGTTTGCTGAGCTGATCAAACGCGGTATCCGTTGTAATCTTGCTCATACTTCTGGCGTGAAGATAGCTTTTCTAAATACATTCTTTGCTTCATTAGATCTGCTAAGATTGGAACCAGGGCGCGACTTTCTCCCGCGTTATATTAAGTTGAGATGTATTTGTCTCACTCCCTTAATGTGTTAAATCAGAGAGTTGAATTGTACTTGTCAAAAAGAAGCGCATTAGAGTTAATGTTTCAATTATTGACATGCTCCGCAATCTTCCCTATCAATGGGCGGTCTTGAAGACCTATTCAGATGAAGATCCATTTCTGGCGGAATCAGTGAACTGGAAGCCACCACTTCATTTTGCTCTCGATGAGATTCGCTCGGTCCTCCTCAAGGAAGAGGCAAAAGTTTTCTAAAAATATTTATCAGGACTCGATGTACTCGGTTTAAGCTGTTATACATGGAACACCGAATATCAATTGAAGCTCGCAAGAATCGTAAGAAAATTTAATCCCCAATGTCTCATTCTTGCTGGAGGTCCCGATATTCAGTATAAGCACTCAGATCGTAGTCAAATGTACTCGATGGTAGATATTTTAGTCGAACACGACGGTGAGATTCCTTTCAGGAAAATTCTAGGAAAGGTATTGAAGGGTGATTTAAATTTTGAAGATATCCCTGGGATAATCATATTAGGGAAAGCTGGTGTAATTGAGACTGGGAAGTCAGAAAATATTCCAAGGTTTACTAGGAGCCCATGGTTAGAAAATAAAGAGATGTTTGAAAAAATTGCGGCTGAAATAAGATCCAGAAATGAGCTCCTCCGAATTATTTATGAAACTAATCGGGGTTGCCCTTATTCTTGTTCTTACTGTAATTGGGGTTCCAGTGCAAATTCTAAGGTGAGACAGTTTGACCTTAGAAATATTCTAAGTGAACTTGAATGGCTTAAAACTCTATCAATAGATGAGATAATGATTGGTGATGCAAATTTTGGAATTTTAGAGAGAGATGTCGAGATAGCTAAGAAATTTACTATATTTAATGAGAACGAAAAAAAGCTCGTAATTATATTAAATCCGGCAAAAAATATGGACAGAGAGTTGTTGAGATTGTAAATATTTTGAATGCTGCCGGATTATTTAAACATTTTGTATTGGGTGTTCAGTCGACGTCTGTTGGTATTGAAAAAGTTGCACAATTAATCTTAGGCTGTCCAGGAGAAACACTTGAGTCATGGAAGACAAGCTTGGCCGATATGTTTGAGATTGGTATTACTAGATTATCTATTCTTAGACTTCAAGTTTTACCAAATTCTCCCGCCTATACTGCTGAATATAGGTCCAAGTGGAAAATGAAAACAACTTTTCGAAGATGTAAGGATCACTTTGGAAGGTCAGGAGAAAATATTGGAGAATATATTCATTCGAGGATAATGTAGTTATGACTATTTATTTAGCTATGGTTGAATGGGCTCAAGAAACCCGACTTCTCATAGATTTCTATAAGCATTTAAAGTGCACTTTTGGAATAACCTGTCTAGATTTCTTTAATGATTTTTTTTAAGATTCTTCCTATCCTTTAAGTAATGCTACGATGAACTATCTGAGAAACTATATAATCGTTTATCTTAGTGACTCTGATTCCGAGCCGTATCCGCATATTCAGATTAGCAATGGGCTAGAACTTAAGAGCTATCCTGATTATGATTTTCTAAAGCGCCGTTTTAAGGAGTTTGGAAAAGAGTCTGAAGGGGCACTTCAGAAATATATTTCGTCGCGCTTAGTTTTTTATGGTAAGGCCAGGCAATCTGGAGGGCAGATTGTTTCTCGGTCTGGGTATAAAAGTCTAGATGGTTTTTTGCCTACTGCGGAGATTTCTGTTTGATTTTATCTAGAGTAGGAGGGCAAATGGCGGTTAATTTTTGAGAGATTAATAATGCATTGTTCTCGTCTCAGAATTTTGAATAAGAGCTTCGAAAGTATAGATTTTTAATACTGCAATTGCTCCACAATTATGAAATTGAGAGTTTGCTGAGTTTCTATGATTGGAGCTAATTCAGCGTAGACAAAGGGTTCTTGCCGACTTTTTTATTTGAAGGAGAGGTTATACAAGAATTTTCATATATTACTAAGGTGACAATAAAGTCAAAGGTACAAAGACCGCTAGGTGACTATCAGTTAATTGTTGGAGCATTTTATACCAATTCGGCTAATTGAAATTTTTTAATAGAGATGGCGTTCGGTATAGCTGGGCTGAAAGCTTGCTAGGGTAAGAAGATCGATGCTAGAAGTGTGGAATTATTTGAGATTTGAGCAATAAAATATTTATTACTGCTAACTAAAATGGTTAAAATATTCGTTGCATAGTCTTTAGCAGTTTTTTGCTGGGAAAATAATATTAGAGCCGTTATCCAGGATGTGATTATTTATGCGCGACTCAGGGCTGAAAATAAAGGGGATTAAAAATCTTGCCCGTTTATACGGGGTTTCAATGGTAGAGTTTGGAACGCAAAGTTATGAGGGATTTAATGACAAGATAGCTAGCATTATGCTTGGTACTGAGAGGAGAATATTACAAGGTGGACGAGTACTATCTGTAAACGAAGAGTTAGAACCCCATGGATTTGTTCCGCAGTTCGATCCGGTTGATTGTGAGTGGTGGCTTCGCCTTACACAAGAGGCGAGATTTAAGTTAAAGTGGAGTACTAATTTTTTAGAAGAGCCAAGTCTTGAAATTCTCCAGCTAAGAGGTTTAGTGTTGAATTGTTTAAGTAGATATTTAGATCTTTATAAGAAGGAGTATAATGGGAATAGACCTCAGAAGCTTAATGCTTGGCCTGTGTTTTGTAAAAAAGCGAGAGGCGTAGAAGTTCCACATATTCACCATTTTAACCCAATGAATTTGTCGGCAGTTTATTATGTGGGAGGAGCATTTGGAAAGAATAATGGTGAACTAGAGATTTTTCCGGACCCGAGAGATCCGCAGAAGCTAGTTACTTATTTACCTCAGAAAGGTAATTTGCTCTTTTTTCCATCTACGTTACCTCATAGAATTGGTGTTTATAACGGTAGCGAGACTCGATTTAGTATTGGGATAGATTTGTGGTTTAAATGATTGAGTTGACAGAACTTGGAGGAGGTCTTTAAAAATATAGAGAGCGTCATCCTTTACTCCGAAAAGGGACCCTGACTTTAAGTTATGGAGCCAATGGAGACCCAGGAAATAGAAGCCAGGCATTTGTGTTATTCCCCGCTTAAATTGAGGGTTTCCATTTTTGCTAAATACTGGAAGGTGGATCCAAGAATATTTCTCCCGAAAACCGGTGGACCAAATAACGGTTTTTATCGGGTGATGCTGTAAATCAATTTTTGAGGGAGTCGGTAAGAGCATTGGGAAGAATATTTTGGCGCAGTCGGTTCCCTTGGCGGTTGAAGTTATTTTGTTTTTTTTTATATAGCTATCAATTAGTCGAGTAACCCGCTGATAGTATGTTTTCGCCTCTGACAACGCTTGTGGGAGATTCTGGTCAAAGTTCAGTATTGATTGCTCAGCGAAGGAAAAGCGTCCAAGGAGGGTAACTTGACTTGAATTCAACCATGTGGCAAACGAACAAGCTTGACTCCCGGGTTTTTTTTTAGTTTCGAGTTCTGAGAGGTCCCGCAGAATCACGGGACTTGGCGTAGAACTCATCCGTGGTCCTCCAGGAAAAAAGGAAGCAGGTAGATCAACAATGCCTGTTTCAGAGAGCCAGTGCATGATATCACTGCCTCGGTATCTTCTAGGAAGGAAGAAAGTTCGGCCCATTGATAAATAGACCTTTCGGCCCCGTTGAGATAGGTCTGAAGCGATTTCAAAGCCAGATTGGCCTCCGCCGATTACCAACACCGCGCCGGGGGGTAAGGATCCTGGATTTCGATATGCAGAAGAGTGGATTTGACAAATCGCCTGGGGAAGTTGGGATCCTTCCTTTGGAATATTAGGAGTAGAAAAACTTCCCGTAGCAATAACCACTGAGCTTGCGAGGTATTTGCCATGGTTAGTCAATACTTCAAATAGATCATTTTGTTTCTTATTAATGCTTTGAACTTCTATCCCTGTTTTAACTGGGAGTTTAAATTTCTGCTGATAAGACTCCAGGTAACGGGTAACTTCGACTTTAGATGAAAAGTGAGCAGGGTATTTTCCCTTGTATCTGAATCCGGGTAGGCGATTCTGCCAATTTTGGGTAGTAAGCTGAAAAATATCCCATCTTTGATTTTTCCAGGAATCCGCAACTTCCCCTTTTTCAAGAACTACGTGTCTGATCCCATGTTTTGCTAGTAAGTAGCTGATAGAAAGGCCGGCTTGACCGGCTCCTACTATTAATACTTCAATTTTTTTTATTTTTTTCATGGAAACTCCAATTCTTAATGCGGTGTTTATATCTCTAGTTTAGGGCACGGTCGACTCTTGTTTGTGCTACTTAACGCACTTTGTGAAATTTGCTCTGTCCTCAAAAGGGCAGAGCTTCAAGGGAACAATTCCCAAGGAACCTTATGACAAACAGGTCTAACAAGATTCCAGCTTCATGGACACCGGGCTCACCCCCTGTGGCAAGAAAGATGTCGCCTCTAAAGTGTTAAGAAAAGGGGCGACATCTTTCTTGCCACAGGGGGTGATAGGACGGGGGAAGAAATTCCCCCTCCTACTCGATCTAGAAGATAGAAAATCGATAGACAGTTTTATAAATAAACGCCATCAAAAATGGCACCTTCTAGGGTGGGTCAGCTCAGCTGAAATCGACCAACGGAGGAGAGCACATCAAAAGAGTGGTAAAAATAGCCGATCAGGGCTCGGCTTAAACCAAAGATCAAATGCAATACTATACCGCATTTTTTCTGTACATTCAGAGACTAAATTTCCAATCTCATGTCTGAGATTTGCAGGGAATAATATTAAGGTTCCGCTCTTCGGAATATGGGTTATATAATTTCTATTATTTTTTGACTCTGGATAAATCCTAAGCTCTCCATTATTGGCTTTAAATTCGCCGTCAACATAAAAGACACCACAAATATTGAATGGATTTGAATGATGATAATGGGGCTTCTTTGCGATGTGATTATTTAACATTAATGGCCAGGAATGTATATAATTAGGCCTATTTCCTCTGTAATTTTTAATAAATTTATCAAAATATCTGTTGATAGAAAAAGTAATTATAGATCTAAGCTCATTCATTTCATTGGACTTTTCAAATAGAAAATTAAAATTATTACATCTTTTTTTACATTCTTCAAATAGCCGAAAGTTCCCATTTGATGGGTGATTAATTAGTTGGTTCTTCTCAGAAAAGCTATTGCCGATGTTTTTTGTTATCTCACAAATTAAAATGTCAAACATAGTTTTGGAAATTTTATTTAACAGATTTTTAGATGCATTTGTTTTAAATTCAAAAAAACCTATATCATCTAG
>CAIYTD010000242.1 GCA_903928955.1 Oligoflexia bacterium
TCGACGAGCAAACTTAGGGCCTAATTATTTAATTTGCTCAGTCAATAACATTAAAGTTTACAATAGTGATGAGCTTGCCTTGCAACTATTTGAGGCGGGGCTGAATGCTTCGATAAAAATTGAAGTTTTTGATAAAATAAGTAAAAGAAAAAAATTTGTGTCATTAGTTGCGCAGGCGGAAGATGAGGATTGGTATAGGGCAAAGAAGTTTCTTGAAAGTAAACATTTAGGTTTAGGACTTGAAGAGATAGATTCTGTAAAAAGAAGTCTCTATCCAATGATAATAACTACAAAAGGTATACTGGTTCGAGAAGTAAAGCAGGGTTTGCTCGGTGAGAAAAGTGGTTTAAAAGCAGGAGATTTAATTATTTCAATTGATAAGAATCCTGTTTCAAATCTTAAAGAAGGAATGTTGTTTCTTTCTAAAAGCCTGAGTAAATCAAAAATTGTTAGGATCCAAGTCTTAAGAAAGCTACTGGAAGAAATTCAAGAGATCAGCCTGAATATCAGCTAGAGAGTGAATAATTTAAACTAAATAAATTTTAAAAAATACCACCCGATAGAGTGAAAATTACCTTCTATTAGCAATGCATTGACTTTTAGACTTAGTAGAATTACATTTTTGTCATGAAAATTTGGAAAATAGCAGTATCCCTATTCTTAGTGCTTTCATGTTCAAGTGCCTTCGCTGAAGCTGCAGAGCGAGTAGGAGAAGATAGCTCCAGTAGCTATGGGAAGCCTCAAGGAGTTCTAGGCGATTTTACTTTTGGACCTCAACTGACTTTTGTTGGATTTCCTACTCCTTTTCGATTTGGACTAGAGACAAAATATGCGAATCTTATTGGATTTGGAATGGAATACGGATTTATCCCCAGTTTTAGTATTTCCGGAGTGAATCTATCCTTCAATACATTTCAAGGCTCAGCTAAGATATATCCCTTCCGCGGTGCTTTCTACTTTGGACTTTACATGGGGAGTCAGAGTCTTAGTTTCAGCACTGCTACAAATCTTAGCAATGTCCCCGTCACTCTGAGTGTAAATGCATCCGTTTTCTATTGGACACCGACAATAGGTTGGAAATGGGTTCAGCAGAGTGGATTTTACTGGGGCCTGGATCTGGGCTGGCAGTTAGCTCTTTCTTCCAGTATCACTTACTCAAGTAATCCACCTGCTTTAGTCTCTGCAGCCCAACAAACTTCGCAAGGAACTCAGTTGGTGAATGATCTGAATTCTATCAATTCCCTCTTAAGCTCACTTCCTTCAGTTGCTCTTCTTCAGATAGGGTATTTATTCTGATGTGCCTCAAAAGGCCGCTGAATTCTTATGCGACTCATGCATAATCAATCATTCTACTTTATACATTGAGAGCTTTTTTTCGTTAAGAAATTTTTCTTTTTTTATTTGCTTTTCTATCTTAGTTTGTTTATAAAATATTACACACTGCATTATATTTTATAGAGGACTGGAATGAAGAAAATAATTTTAACAGATCTTTTTTTAAAGACGCTTTTGATGGGACTGAGTCTGGAGCTTTTAGCGCCTTTCAAGATCTGGGCTCTTGAGTCTCAAGCGAACTTAGGTGCGCCTCCTTTTAGAAGTGATTTAAATTGGTTTAGGGTTCCATTTGAGAAGGCTGAAGATGAGCTATTAGCACAGCTGCATCGTGATTTACCAAAAATAGAGGAGCATGTTTCCACTTTAGTGGTTTATGAGGTTAAAACCTCGGGGTCATTACCGACTGGACATGCCAAAAAATTGAGATCCAAGTTGGAGCGCATTCTTTTGGCATCTAAAAAAATAAAGCTTAAGCAATGCCCCTCCTGTGATGAGGCTAGGATCTTTCGGACGGAAGATGGAAATCTGAAGTACGAATCGAGATCTTCTGATCCGGATCGCCCCCTTAAGATTGCGGCAGATGTAGGTGCTAGCGCGCTACTTTATGCAGAGCTGGATTTTTCACATGAGGATCTCCAGTTGAAACTACAGGTAATCAAACCTGAGAGTGTTCAAATTCTCTGGGTGAAAGACTATTCTATCGCAGAAATTACAAAATCCAGAGATGGTTTAAATGATTTTGAATCAGACGATATGGGGAGTAGAGATTCTCTTTCTCAAGTCATCATGGGTGAGATTGCCTTTCAAATGGCACTTTCTGGCGGAGTGATGATGGTACCGAGTATTAATACTGGATCCGGCTCCAAACTCATGTCTATGCCATCCGTTGATCTTTTTATAGGCGAGAAATTTGATCACGGAAAGAGAGTTTTTGGTTTCACTGTGGGGGCTTCTTTTAATCCTTCTCCAGATAATCCACCGACTCCGGGGAGTGGGCAACCCCTTTCGTCGTTGATTCGTGTGGGCCCTAAATTTAGCTATGTATTTAATCCTGAGAATACCACAAGTGCGCGCTATTCTTTAAACTTTGAAGGTGGAGCAGCTATTGCTGATGCGGGTACTACCGGATATTTTGGAATTGGCCCAGAAGTGAAAATGATTCGTCGCTATTCTCTCAGTCTTATGCCCATCTATCTATTGCCCACAACCATTAAAAATCCTTTTGTCAATCTGCCTGCCAATGTAGCAAGTGCTCCAGCAGGTGGAGACGAAGTTGGAAAATTAGGAGGCCTTTCATTCTTAATGAAATTTAGCATGACATGGTGATGAGAATGAAAAAAAGAATTATATTATGAAAAATACATTATTAAAATTAAGTCTATTGTCTATTCTAGCCTTTATTGCTTGTGCTGAAAAGAAGACTCGGGTTTGGATTGATACGCCGATGGGTATGGATGCTGAAAAATTAAACTCCAAAAACCTCTCCTATCATGTCGAGGATGTGAATCAAGGAAAAAAAGAAAATCTGACGATTCCAGTAAATCAAATTCCTGATCAACTTGTGGTTCAAACTAGAAAAAAATCGTCTACCTCTGGCCAGGAGGATGGGGATTTGGCTGTTATTACTCAGGCAGATCAGCAGATCCGAGATGGAAAGCTGACATCAGTCTCTCCTGATGGGGCACCTAAAATCTCTTATCTCCGAGTGGTTTCAGATATAGAGAGTTTATATCTGAAAAAACATTACTCTGAAGCTTTGGTAAAGCTTGCTCCTTTGATTGAACAGTATCCGAAGCAAACGAAGCTTTTTGTTATGCAGGGTACTCTTTTTAAGAAAATTGGAGAAAATAAGCTTGCTTTAGACTCTTACAAAAAAGCGAAAGAACTAGAACCGAATAATGCTTCTATCGAAGAATCTATTTTAAGAGTTCAAGCAGAAGTTGGAAGTAATTTATGAGAAATTTATCAAGGTTAGTGATCAAACTTTCATGTTTGATGGGAATTGTTTTTGTACTTAAGATTGCATTTGGAGATTCTAAAGGCCTTGAAAGTTCTGTGATTGATGTGAGAGCTGCTCTTCTTGTTTTTCTTGCGCCTCTCTTAATTTATTTCCTATTTCAAACTCAATTCATTCCAATAGGACTTTTTATGAGAAGAATCAAGGAAGTGACTCAATTCAATAATAAACAATTACTGACTGATCTTGCTAAAAATGCTGCTGATGCTAGGGGGGAGTTTGGTTATTCTCACGTAGTGACCTGGAGTGAGTCTCATTCCGATTCGATGATGAGATATGCAGGAGAAGTTTTTTCATCTCGATTTTCAGCAGCAGAACTGACTGAGATATTATATAAACAAGCGCAATCCGAAGATGACCAATGGCTTGCTCTTTGTCAAGTTTTTGCTTTTTTAGCTAAAATGGCACCTTATTTTGGAATGATGGCCACCGTGATTGGGATGGTTAAACTTCTCGAGAAGATGTCTGATTTTGGGGATATTAGTTCAAACATGGCACTAGCAATGCAAGGTACTCTCTATGGCCTTGTTAGTTTTCTTCTTTTTTATTCTCCCCTTCAGAAATTTTTTCAAGAGCAAAGAAATAAAATAATCAAACGCAATGAGATGATTATCGAATGGTTTGTTTTAGTTTCACAAGGGGCGGATCCTACTTATATTCAGAGAGAGTTGCTCGCGTATTCAGCCTTTCAAAAAACAGACTTACTGAAAGAGAGTAGTTCATTATGAGCTCCTCTGTCTCTCCTTTTAAAAGAAGAAAATTTATTCAGGATCCGAATCACGATGAAGAGCAAGAAGGTTGGCTAGTCAGCTACGCTGACTTGATTACTTTGCTTTTTGTTTTTTTTGCAGTGATGCTTTCTATTTCTTCGGTAAGTAAAACGAAGCTCGATTTTTTAAAAGATCAAGTAAATAAAAATCATGAGCAGCAAGGGCCTCAAAGTCTTTCAAAAGTGAAAGTTGAGATTGAAAATGAAATTAAAAAAGAAAATTTGGGTACTAAAATTAGTACAGAAATTACAAATGACGGACTCAAAGTTTCTTTTAATGAGCAACTTTTGTTTCAATCAGGAGAGGCGGTTCTTATGGGTGAGGGTTCAGAAATCTTAAAGAAATTTTGTAAAATTCTTTCTGCAATGAATCAGAAATATTTTATTGCTGTAGAAGGCCATACAGATAGTAGAAAAATTCATACTGCTCAATTTTCAAGTAATTGGGCTTTGTCAGCAATGAGAGCTGTCACAGTAATTCATTTTATTTCTGCAAATGGGGTCGACGAAAAGCGAATGCTTGTCAAAGCATTTGCAGATACCCAGCCTGTTTCAACCTTGCCGGAGCAAGAAGCAAAAAATAGGCGAGTGACGCTTTTAGTATATTAAAGTGAGATAATATGAAGAAAAGATATTTTATTCAGTTTGTGTTTTGTTTGTTTATTGCAGTACTTTCTGGTTATTCAGGCTATTCAGAAGAAAATTCATCTTCGGTCGTGAGTCAGTACGGACGCCAAGAAGAAGAAATTAAGGCTCAGGTGAGAGAATCTTTGATGCCGCCTATTCAAGCAGCGCTTGAAAAACACTGCGGTGAAGATTGCCCGAGTTTTCAGATCGAAATGCATTTCAAAAAATTGGGTGACCTCGATTTAGTCGAAGATCTTGGGTTTGGTCATGTCTTGAGTGTTCCTAGAAAGCCGGAATTACAGTCGATCACATTGTCTGTACTGACGCATCAAAGTGTCACAGAAGCCTCCCGGGGTTCGTTGAAGCAGATTCTGACACAGATTGTGGGCAATAAAACGACAGTTTCTTTTCAGATTCAAATCAAGACTTTGAATAGTCTCTCGCCTTTTTTAGAAAAGCAAAAAACTCCAGCCGATCTTCCCAGCGTGCAGGAGGATCATCGATGGGAATTATTTTATGCGGTCATTTGGCCAGTGAGTTTATTCCTCATCTCACTGGTGGGAGTTCTCGCTGTTTTATTGATCTCGAAGGCTCAAATGCAATTACTTCAGGCTCGATTGAACGCAAAAAATGCAAACCATCCCGTGCCCTTTGCGCCTTCGGCTGAGAATTTAGAGGATCATTTTAAAGAAACAGATCGGATTTTGAGAACTCGAAAAGAAGATCTTCAATTTTTAATAGAAGAGAGCGCTTTTGAGAGGAATCTGGATTTGTTAAAATCAGTGATGCATTTATTTCCTTCGCAGGTGATTTCTACTACTTTGGAATTGTCGCATTCCACCTTGAAAATATTGTCTGAATTGAATGCAAATGCAAAAAGCGAGGATTCAATGATGAGATTTCAGGAGATTTTAGTCTCGTTTAAACTCGCTTTGGATCGGGCTCATTGGAAACGGATCGAGGAAGTTCAGTTTCCATTGAGTAAATTACGCCGTTTTTCCGATGCTCAAAAGATTCAATTTTTTAAATCGCTCTCCACTTTTCAGCAGAAGTCAGCTAGCTTGCTGGCACTGTCAGAAGATCAGTGGCCTACTTTGATGAGTGAACTTTCGCCTACTGAAAGAGTCGCTGTTGGAGTGGCAATGGTTCATTATCAAAATGCAGAAATTCAAGAGAGGATACGGTTGGATGCCGAAGTGACTGCTCAAATTCAGAAGTGGATGAAGGAAGTTGCTGGTTCTATTCAACGTCAAACAGAGGCTTACTCGCTCTATTTAGAAGATACAGAGGCTCAAGCGCTCAATCAAGAGATTGAGAAAATTTATTGTTTATCCGAAGTGGATCAGAATAAACATTTGCTTCCTGTTTTTTCGATGCATTCTGCTGTCCAAGAAATGGCTCTTCCCGTTCTTCGAGAGTTATTTAGTTCATTAGAGATTGCGACTTTAAACGCCGTATTGCACCAGCTGAATGAAGACTCACGCGAAAAGGTCTTGTCTGCCTTATCGTCAGGTTTGAAGGATAGATTGTCTGCCTTGGCAAAAACCCCTTCTCCGGTTGAATTAACAAAGGCAAGAGCAAAGCTCCATTTAGCTTATCGAAAAGTTTCACTGAAACAGGTAGTAGGGATATGAAAAAAGAAGCATGGATTTTTAGTGGTTGTTTGTTTTTACTTATTGGGTGTGGCCCTAAAATCATGGTCTTGCCTTCTCTATTGAAGGAGGTGGTGATTGGAGGTCAATCCAGCATTCAGCGCGATACGATGAAGGTAGGGACTCCTACCGGAGATGTCGATCTTTTGTTTGTAGTGGATAATGCTGATATTGCATATAGAACTAATATAAATCAGAGAAGAGTTCCAGGTCTTGGGTTTGCTGGTAATAACGATGTCTCTGTTTTAAGTTGGTTCAGCTACCACTATATTAACTTAATAAATCGACTGCTGGATTTGCGATCTCTGACTTATTATTCTCAGGTAATTACCGCTCAACAGCATAGAATGCCCGCGGAGATGTTAAAATCCAATCAATCTCACGAGAGTCATGCTAGGCATTTGGATGAATTATTTCCAATTGGCAGCTGTGGTGGAGTTGTGCCTAATGGGAATCGATTTTTAAATTGGGAGGTTGCGCTTTTAAATAGAGAAGATGTAGATAGGAGAGATGATACTATCTTACCTCGTCCATTTTCTGCCACCCAGACTGCATTGAATTCTTCTTTCAGCGATCGAGGCCATGTGCCTTTGGTGATCGTTTATATCTTACTTAGCGATGCAAGACTGAATAGAGATGAGGAATTACTGGAACTTCGAGAGACCCTTTCCAAAGCAAACCGAGGAAAATTTCAAACGCGAGTTCTTTTTTACAGCTATGAGCGGTCGTTTGCTCAGTTCCCTGGTCGAATACAATCTGTTTTAGTTTCTCTCGATGGACAATCCTTTATTCTTAAAAATATTAATTTAGAGAATTTAGATGCAAATCCTCAGGGAATTAATTTAACTCAGGACGTTTTGAATGAGGTAATGGATCTGACAAATGGAAAGCCTTTACCAGTTGCTCCAAATGCTGAAGTTTATAAAATGATTCTGACTCAACGTCCTAAACGGGTTGAGCTCCTGACTCTTCGGGGTTCTAATCATGTTTTCGTATTAGGTCAAGAATATCACTATGATGAAGCAAGTAATTCCCTTATTTTTACTGCCGCAGGTAGGGCTTTACTTCGTCTAAACGATTCTGTGGAGGCAACTTATTATACTACAGTTCCTGAGAGTCCGTTGCCAGGTGGGATCGGGCCTGGAATTCAGAACTAAAGTGAGACTATGAAAAAAATTTTAGTTCCCTTCTTGAGTTGCATGATTCTGTTTTCTGCCTGTGTAGGCGGAGAGGTGCATCTTGTATCTCTAGTAAAAAGGGAGAATGTAGAACTTCACATTCCCCAGTCGACTCTTCATCCTGTGCCCGCTGTAACCGCTTTGCCCCCTTCAGGTCGACCTCCCGTTATGAATGTTTTGACTGAAATTTTTCAGTGGAAGAAAGCCCAAGGGACTCAGGTTTTTGCATTTATTATTGAGCCGGATCGAGGATTTCGGGATCCTTTGATGCGTTTAGCGGGTTGGATCGATCATTTGGGTCGGTCTATTGTGCAAGAGCTGCAACAGGATTGGGCAATAGGAGGACCAGGAGGAGGAAGACATAAAGTTGATAGTCTTCGATTTTATTTAGCTAGAAATGTAGTTGATTCAGGGGCACAAGTATTTTCGGGATCGATCGGTCCTAATTTTGAGATTGATAGATGGATTGATACTTTATCGGGGAGTTTGCGTGGCTTTAGTTTTCAAAATTTACGCAATGAAATTTCCGCTTCAGATCCATACTATGGATTAGCTCATCTTTTTAATGAATTAAATGGAATAGATATAAGAGTTTTAAATTCAGGGAAGCCGATTTGGATGACTTATATTTTTATCCATCGTGATAAGCTTATTTTTGATAACACTATTTCAGAGTGGATTGAGTTCTTAAAAATTTCACAAAAGGAGAAAGGCCTTTCTAACTATCGCACTTCCATAGAAATAATCAGTGGACAGTCTAGAAGAGAAGAAAGAGGCGTAGGGAATCGTCCCCAACTCGATCATTTTCAGTCATTTGATTTTCATCAACAGTCAGATGAAGATATTATTCCAATGCAACAGGGGCAGTTTGTTCAAGAGATCGTAGAGCGCAGCTTTCATAAACAAAAAGAAGCCCTGGAGAATAATCGTATTATTTTAAGGCGAGCTCCAGATCTCAGCACATTAAATGTTTTTGTGAGGCTACTGGGAGTGGGACCATGGATCCCACTCCAACCTCCGGTAGGAGTGGGGTATCCAGTACCAACTAGTGCAATTTTTCCGCATGTGACATTTGATTGGGACCGAGCGAGCAATGCCATTCAAATAATGAATTCGAATCATTTGAATCTTGGAGATGAAATTCAGGTAAAGTATGTCCCAAATGATTAAAGTTCTCCTTAGTTTTTATCTTTTAGGAGTTGGAATCTTATGGAACGTGTGTCTTGCGGCTGAGCCGCTGCTCGATCTCCTTCAAAATCAAGAGCTCGATTCGGCGGCGCCTGTTGTTCAGAATAGGCAAGTGATCAAAGCTCGTCGATTTCAGCTGGGTATGGGGATGGGGTACTCGGATCGAAATGATCTTTATTCTCACCTTTTGCTTTCTGTTTCAGGTCGATACCATTTTACTGAGTTTCATGCGTGGGAAGTCATCAGAATCTATACCATGCTGAATCAAGCGAGCTCTGTCTTTCAGGAAGCTTTTGATCAAGCAAATCTTAAGCCTGACGTTCAGCAGTCCTGTTTCCAAGTAGTGAGTTCCTATGTGTTTACTCCTATTTATGGTAAATATTCTTGGACAGATCTGCATACTATTTATTTTGATATCTTTGCGACAGTAGGGGGAGGATTGCGTTTTGCAGATCAGTTGCAGCCCGTTTTAGAAGTCGGACTGGGTATGAATCATTATTTATTTAAGAATAGACTATCTATTGTTCCTGAGTTTCGTGTTCGCGGTTATTCTGAAGCCAGGACAAGGCAAGTGGGTGTGATTGAGCATCTCGGTCAATTGGGGGTTGCATGGATTTTTTAAAGATTCTGAATGCTCGATTTTTAGTGTTAGGCGTGTTTTACACTTTATCTGTATCTGCAAGCGATTCTCTTTCTCCTTCTTTAAAAATGAAGATTTCAACTGCTTTATCGAACTGTGACTGGAGTCAGACTCGATCCTGGAGTCGTCAAATGGAAACTGCAAAACCTGAAATTTTGGCGCTGTTTCAATTGGCCTGGACTCAAGTTGCTTTGTGCACAACAACAGAGGGGCACTCCGTAGTTGCAAAGCAAGATCCTGAAAAATTTTTGAGTTGGGAGAAGACGGAAGAGCGCTGGGAGGATGAAGTGCAGGGTATCGCTTCTCGGACGCGATGCCGTATGGACCCTCGTCTTTATTCGACCCGCTTGGATCAGATTTCAGATAAAGATCTTAAAAGGTTTCTTTTTCCTCTTTTTTCCCATTACGAACTGCTAAATCCTTTAACCCGATCTCTTTTAAGAAAATATGCATTTTTTCTTTGGGGGGTCCAGACGGCCGATAAGGCCCTCTATGAAGAATTGAAGGGAGCCCTTCCAACACTGATGAAGCGGAGAGAACAAGAGCCCCATTCCGTTGAGGCATGTCAGGTGGAAGCTCTTTATTTTTTGATCCAAAATGAGAGCAAAACCCCCCTTCAAAAGGTCTCCCTCTATGAGCAGTATTTTCGTCAGTGTGGAGGAGATGATCCACTCTTTGGCATCGCGATGAAAATCGAGGGTGGAGATGCCTATTGGAATGCAAGAGAAATGGGCAAAGCCTTCACACTTTTTGAGAAAGCACTGCGACCCTTTCAGGGGCGGAAAATTCCTGCAGAGTATGCTTACCGTTTAGCAGTGAGTGGATTTTTAAGCGGGGCAAAGGACGATTTAGTACTGAGATTAGCGGATGAGAGTTTAAAGGATCCTCAGATTCAGCCTCTCTTCAAAAGTAGTCTTAAAAATTTAGTCTGTTCTCAGCTCAGTCAATTGGGTTCGAAAGCGTCTCAAACCCTGATGGAAAGCGTATTTGGAGCCTCTCATTGGGTAGACCAAGCTGTTTTTCTGACTCAAGAGTGTGAAGACCCTCTTTTGATTCCTCTTTGGAAACGAGCGGTTTTGTTGGCTAAAAGTCCCCAAGAGAAATCTACTTTATTGGGACTCCTTCTGCGGAGCTTGATTCAAGAGAGAAAGTTTTCGGAAGCCCGCGGAAAAGCGTTGGAGCTGGTTCGGATTTCTGAGAAATTTAAATTTCTAGGAAGTATTCAGTTTTGGGGTGCAATTGATTTTTCACTCCTTCACTCGGATCAGCATCGGAAAGAACTGCTTCAACTGGCCCGATTTTATGTCTCTCATGCTTCAGAGAGTTCCTTCGATACTCAAAAGCTCAAGCGCTTGGAGGCTGTTGATGGAGCTAGTGATTCCATCAAAAAAGATTCTCACATGTCCATGCAGAAAGTTTCCATTCCATTGGTAATGGCTATTCCTTCTGTTCCAATGAATTTGGTGGTTCAAGAAAATTTTGTTGAGCTTTTTTATAAATGGATGCCAATGGAGAATCGGTAAAAGTGAGAAAGATAAAATTCTTTTTAAGAATGATTCTTTTCATTGGCATGATTTTGATCTGTGGAAGGCTGCATGAGGAACCTCTCCCCCTTTCTTTCCCTCAGCTACGGCCTCTTGCGGCGAAAAAAATTCAGAATCATCCTGCTCAAAAACGCAGTGCAAAAATATCCGGGCATTATTCTTTTGAGTGGATGGACCAAAAGATACAAAAAAGTAGGGGAAGGATAGCAGGATGTATGCTTCGGAATCCGAATTTTGGAAGTGTCCGGTCTAAAATGACTCTCGATTGGAGTTCAACTGGAGCGATTGAACGGGTAAAGATAATTCCTGATCCAGGAAGCTCTGTCAAAGAGTGTATCACTGACCTGGTGGTTGAGTGGCAGCTTCCAGTACATCCAGGGCTGCAGCCGTTTTCCTATTCTGTGGTTTTAGTACCTTCTCATTAAGTTCATTTTATGGTTGTATTAGATTATAAAAGTGTGATACTAATTCCTCTTTAAAAAAAACGAAAAAATTCTACCAGCATCATTGAAATACTTATTATTAATTCGTTTTATTTAAAACATAGGAGTTATTTCAATGATTTTTCGTCCGACTATTTTTATTAGTTTATTCTCATTTTTATTCATCACTTCTGCTTATGCAGCTCAAGATTGGTGTATTGAAGATCCTTCCTTTCCTCCGTGTTCCGGTCGTCGCGGAAGTTGTACAAAAAATTTAGACGGTAGTGATGGAGGGTTTGTAGAAGCGTCTGCAACTGTTGAATCAGTGATGGTGAATGGCTTGAAGCAAAATATTCCCTACATTGGGGTAGGTGTAACTATTTGTGATTATGCCCAGGTCTCAGGAAACGCTCAGATTACTGAGGATGCCTATATCTCAGGAACTGCTCGTGTATCAGGTAATGCTCAGGTCCGTGGAGATGCCATGGTTTTTGGAAATGCTGAAGTCTCAGGTAGCGCTAAGGTCTATGAAGAAGCACAAGTCTATGGAGATGCCTCGATCTATGAAAATGCTCAGATCTATGGAGATGCTCATGTCTATGTGTTACGTCCTAGATAATCAGCCCCCTCTTCGTCTCACATAAATAGACCCCCGGTTGCTTTGTGTTTGTACTACTGCACTAATGTTTTGTCAACTTTAGTTATGTAATTTCTTCCTTTTAAACGATAACTGTCACCTTCA
>CAIYTD010000243.1 GCA_903928955.1 Oligoflexia bacterium
CATTTTAGTATTTGTGTTTGGGCTTGCAAAATCAGCAATTGAAACTAGCATCGAGGAATCAAAATCAAAATATTCAGTTGGCGCATGGCTCAATGAGATGGCAGCAAACTCTATTCACTATAGAAATAGTGAAACTCGAACGTATGCCGCTGTGCGGACAGACAAACTCACAACTGACTATATA
The DNA here is from genome assembly GCA_903928955.1 of Oligoflexia bacterium. Lineage (GTDB taxonomy): Bacteria > Bdellovibrionota > UBA1018 > UBA1018 > UBA1018 > CAIYTD01. Next base: position 185 of record CAIYTD010000243.1, read on the forward strand.
TTAAAGCGCAGGGCTCATTTCAAGATTTTATTTCAACAAATTATTGCTTCAATTACATTTCAAGTTATTGTAAATTCTTTGTTATTGGGAGTTGGAGGATGGCTAGTTATACAAGAAAAACTCACTTTAGGTCAACTCGTTGCATCTGAACTTATTTTAAACTCAATTGTACTTGGCATTGGTAAATTTGGAAAATACTTAGAAAGTTATTACGATTTAGCAGCTGCCTTAGGAAAAATTGGCCACCTTCTTGAGCTCCCCCTGGAAAGAGTCGAAGGAGAAGATTTTCCAAAAAAAGAGGATAGCTCTATCCATTTTCAAGTAAAAAATTTTCAAATTACTTCCTGCACAGAAAATAACTCTGCCCTTCTAAATTTTGAGATTAAATCAGCCGAAAGCTTGGCTATTATTGGATCCAACGATTCATTTAGAAGATTTCTAATGAGAAGTCTCTATGGATTAGAAAAAACATATCCAGGAGTAATTGAGATCAATGGAGTTGATTTGAAATATCTATCATTAGAAAAAATTCGTTCGCAAATCGCATACATTGGAAATGTAGATCTTATAAGTGGCAGCATACTAGATAATCTCAAAGTTGGGCAAAAGGATATCTCCTACTTTGAAATCCAAAAAGTGCTAGAAAGCTTTTCAATTCATGAAACTATTAGACAGTTAAGCCATGGGTTAAATACGTTAGTTGAGGAAATTAGCGATTTTCCAGCTTTGAAGAATAAAATTTTATTAGCTCGTGCTGTATTATCTAAGCCTAAATTAATTATTTTTAATGAAATCTTTGACCATTTTGACTTTAACAATGATGTCTCAATAAAGCAGTTTATCACTAATATTTCAGAACCTTTTTCTTTTCTAGTTCACGCTAGAAAACGCGAAGCAGTTTCTTTTTTTAACCGGGTCATTGATTTAGATACAATTTATCCGAGTAAGGAAAATTAATTTGGACAAAATAAATTTTTTCTTTAACAGAGAATATCAATCTATAAATCTAGTTCAGCGCTGGAAAACTGGCAGAAAAATAAGTAAAGTAATTTTTGCTACTCTAGTTATTTGGATAATAATCCTATTATTTGTGCCTTGGCAACAGACATCAATGGGCCTAGGTCATGTTATCGCCTACTCTCCAACAGATAGACGCCAAAATATAGATGCCCCTGTTGAAGGTCGACTCGGCCGTTGGTATATACACGAAGGCTCACACGTAGAAGAAGGAGATCCAATTGCCGAAATAACAGACAATGATCCTCAAATTATGAGCCGTCTAAGCGCTGAAAAATATGCTGTTCAAGCAAGATTAAATGCAGCACAAATTGCTGAAAAAACAGCTCAGATTAACTTAGACCGCCAAAAACTTCTGATGAATGAAGGTTTAAGCTCTAAACGATCCTATGAACTTGCTAAACTGGAGCACGCTAAATACCTTATGGATGAAGCCAATTCAAGGGCTGAATTAGTAAGAATCGAAACCCGACTAGCACGACAAAGCACCCAATTTGTAAAAGCTCCCCGAAGGGGTATTATTTTGAGAAGAGTTGCCGGTGAGAGCTCCGTACTGATTAAAGCAGGACAACCTTTAGCTACTTTAGTTCCAGACACCGATTCTAGAGCAATTGAAATGTGGATCGAAGGAAATGATGTAGCATTAATTCATGAAGGACAAAAAGTTCGTATCCAATTTGAAGGATGGCCTGTATTTCAATTGAGTGGTTGGCCATCCGCTTCGATTGGTACCTTCGCAGGAACCGTTGCTCTAATTGATGCAGCGGATAACGGAGAAGGAAGGTTCCGAATTCTAATCAATCCAGACCCCACTTCTGCCCCCTGGCCTTCTTGGCAATATTTAAGACAAGGGATTCGGGCACAAGGATGGATCTTGATGGGCAGGGTAAAGCTAGGCTATGAACTTTGGCGGCGCTTTAATCGCTTTCCTCCTTTGCCCTCAAAACCTACAGAAAAAGCTCCATATTTAAAAAAATAACATGAAAAAGCTAATCTTTCTGAACATTTGGATATTTTTCTTTTTTTTAAAATTTATTAAAACGGGCTATTGTAAGTCACTTTCTCTAGATGAAGTGCTCTCTTCAGTAACTCAGCATCACCCTCTCATAATTACGTCTCAAATAGATCAAGCAAAAGCTCAGTCAGAGTATTTTTCTGCAAAGGGAAACTTTGACCCCATTCTCAAAGGTGATTACTCCAATCATTTTGAAGGGCACTATATCAATAATTCCGTGAATCTCTCGATTGAACAGCCCATTTCTGTTTGGGGTACCTCTATCACGGCAAGCTGGAAGAACGGCCAAGGTGACTTTCCTATCTATGATATAAAAAGTGCTACTTTTACACAGGGTGAGGCAAAAGCTGGAATTGAAATTCCACTTTTAAAAGGTAGAAACACGGATGAAAGACGTACGAGAATGAGATGGACAGAACTAGGAATAAGCACAGCACATGAAAGTTTTCAATCTCAATCTCTTGAAATCCTCAAGCAAGCTTCCTATAAATTCTGGGACTGGATTGCCAGTGGAAGGAAGGTATGGGTCGCGCGCGAGCTCCTTGAAATTGCAATAAGCAGAAACGAAGCAATTGAAAAGAAAATTAAACACGGCGACTTGCCTGAAATTGATCAAATAGATAATGAAAGATCCATTCTTAACAGGCAAGCAATTTTGATTGCTGCGGAACGTGCTTTTCAAAAAGCTTCTTTAGAACTCAGCATTTATTACAGAGACTCCAAAGGACATCCAATTATAGAGAATTTAGAAAAAGTTCCTAAAACTTATTCAATAGATGAAATTATTGCAGTCCGTAATAAGATAGAAAAAGATAAGGCCTCTTCTGCAAACCATCCTGAATTAAGATGGCTTGGATTTCAAATACAGCAATTAGAAACTGAATATAAATATGCACAAAATCAGCTTTTACCTAAATTGAATTTTAACTTTGGAATTTATTCTTATCTCGGTGTGAATCC
>CAIYTD010000244.1 GCA_903928955.1 Oligoflexia bacterium
AATTATAATTAACTAGGTAATTCAACGTCTTATCAAAGTGTGAGTCTGCAATTGTTCGGTTCAACTGCAAAGCAAGTACCTTTGCACTCTTAATCTTATCAGGTCCAAAATCCTGTACCATTAACTTCAGTTGCTTTTCTATTTCACGCATAGAACAGTAAAGACTTCTATTTAAACCTACCAATAGAACCGAAAGATCCTGGAATTGACCTATATTTTTCGATCGAATGCGATAAGTGCCAACCACCTTACGCCATGAAGGCGGGACATAAAGCGCGAGATTTTCGTGTACTAAAAATCGACTCTTCCAATTTTTAGGTGGACTAGGATGAGTCCTAAAGAACCATAAAATAGGCACAAGTCCATCACGGAATAGCCAAATAGGAGCACAGGCGAACAATTCGAAATTTTGAATCTGATGAATAAAAATAGGATTTAACTCACTACAATAATCTACTGATGCAGGCCATAACTGGTAATCCAACTTCACAAGCCGCTTCGTCTTCGGTATCAAATGTAGAATTCTTCTAAAATCTTTAAGATCTTGTGCCCATTCCTTCATTTTATTTTCTATCTCCGTGTTGATTAAATTATTAAAAAAACCTTACTTCAACAAGATTAAAGCGGCCACAGAAACGTAACTCCATTTATCGATTTCGGATTAAATTCAGAAATTAAATATTTTAGCCGTTAGCGATTTTTTATTTTGAATGCTAGCATCTACTGTAGTAATAAATCTAACTGGAAAAAGATGTCAAACAGTTAGTTGAATGTTTTTGGGTGGCTCAATACTTTGCTTTGCTTTTTTATATTTTTTTTTAGATATCATGAACATAATCATGTGTCCAATGCTAGCTGGAACGTTCCCTACAACATTATTTTTCGCCTAAGCCTGTCTATCGAGTGCCTTTTCTCACTATGGCTGGCTATTTATAATTAAACCCCAACATCCTAGATAGGGGTACACTTTAGAATTTAGTGAGATTTGGTATATCCTCAATTATAATTTTTACTAGTATTAAAACAATACATGAAATATAAAAAATAGATCAATATGACTAATGAGCCTACTCTAAAAATAAAAATTGAAAGTCAACTGAATTTTAGCTCAAATAATCCCCACCGAAAAATGAATCACATAAGGGTCTACACCTAAGGGCGGATCCACTTTAAACCCCCAATCAAAATTAACCGGACCCACTGGAGTCATATAATGAAAACCAAATCCTGTGCCGTAATTCAGTCCGCCCAACGAATAGTTGTTCACCAGTAAATTGGCAGCATCCACAAAAAGACCGAACTTCAAAGGCCCAGCAAAAGGAAGGTCAATCTGAGTACGATAATTCACATACGATAAACTAGATCCGATTAAAGCGCCGTTAGCATAAAAAGCCTGCTCTTGATATCCTCGCAGGCTCGCGATTCCTCCTACAGTAAATTGCTTAATCAGTGGGATATTTTGATTAGCGTTGCTTTGCTCATATCCTGTTCGAAAGCTTAAAAATAACCCAATATTGCCAGTGACCGAAATATAATAATCACTTCGAAATTGAAATCGATAATAGCCAATATCAGGCGTAGAACCCAAAAAAGTCCCAGCCAGATCTAACCAGCTTGTTACAAAAATTCCCGAAGTAGGAGCAAGAGAACTATCTCTCAGATCTAAAGAAAATCGAGGAGTAATTGTTCCCACTTTTAAAATTTGATCTGGATCACCATTCGCTGCTCGGAACTGATTAATGGTTTCAAAAGTATAACCCATACTACCCATCAAATGAGGCTTTGCAAATAATTGTCTCTCCCAAGCTGCAGAGGCAGTTAAAAAGGCAGCTGCAAAATTAATATATTGAGTTTGACCCAGGGAGACAGAAGGCCGAAACACTAGCTCTGGCACAAAAAACCATGGCCATGTATAAAGAAATTGAGCCTGCCCTTCCATAAAATTGTAACCATTAAATCGACGATTCACTGCTGCTGACAAAGAGATCGTATGATTAAGCCCCCAAAGATTGTTATACGAAAATTGGCCAAAAAGTCGACCACCTAAATCATTTCGAATTCCTGGCCCCCACGCTAGCGTTCCTCGATCGGACTCCTTCAGCGTAATGCGTACAATTTTAGCCCCAGCAACAGCGGGATCATCTACGGGTCGAATGATTACCTTTGAAAATATTCCTAATCGACGAATAGCCCGTTCCGTTTCAATCAACTTAGGTTCTGTTAAAATATGACCTTCTCTAAAAAGCAGTTCCCTTAAAACAACTTGTTCCCGAGTTAAAACAAGTCCCTCTAGCTCAATTCGACTTACTTTGTATTGAAGGCCCTCTTCAAATTGTAAATAAATATGAGCTATACGATTTTCCTGAGAATACTGAATGACTGTAGGTGTGCCCTCGTTTAAAATTTTAAAACTTAAATAACCCAGGTCTCGATAGTATTTTTTTACTATTTCAATTCCTTCCCCAAAATGAAATAAATTAAGAGGATCTCCCTCTTGCGCTCGTAACAAATTTTTTAGGTGTTGGAGTTCAAGCGCATGACAGCCCTGTATCTCAATTCCTTGTATAATCGTTTGTTCGCCTTCATAGATATAGACCATGAGTCTCAAGGCGCTATTTGCAATTTGAGTACTAGCCTTCGGTAAATAAACCGCATTTACCGTAATGAGCTTAGCCGACAAATACCCTTGCTCTTTGATGGACTCAATCATCATCTCAAATGCCTTCTGAACATCTTTTTCTGCATAAATACCGTTTTGCACTAAACTCGAAGCTCGAGCATAAAATCTCTGTTTCAATAATTCATCCGAGAAAGTGGAATTACCATCAAAATGAATGGAATCTATTTTTACACGCGGGCCTTCTTGAATAGAGTAAGTCACTTTTTGAAAAAAATGATTAGGAGACTCTATTGTATAGGGAGTAATCTCTACTCTTGCATAGCCAGCAGAGCGATACTCTGCCTGCAAACGCGCTCGAACGACACCGATATAATCTTTACCCAATCCAACAAGTCTCTGCTCCTCGACCAAATTGCTTAAATATCCCCAAGTAAATGCAGTATTGCCTCGAAAGCCAAAATTAACTCTCTGCCCTAAAGCAACATGAAGTTCCACCTCAACCCATTGAGATGCGATTTCCCCTGGTATTCCAGGCGCTGGTTTTCTAATAGTGTCAACTTTTGCTCCTATAAATTCTTCTGAAGCAAGAAATTCTAATACGGTTCTTTTTTGCTCACTTAATTTATCAAGATCGTAAAGATCACCGGGTATAATTCCTATTATTTTTCGAATCCGATTATCACTTAAACTCAAGCCATCAGATATAATTTTAAACGACGCTATTCGAACTGGATTACCCTCGGTTACTTCAAATTCTAGAATTGTTTCAAATAAATTCTTCTTAGTTTTTTTGCGAATCAAACGACTTTGTATTCGAACTTCTTCATATCCTTTATGATTATAGAGGAGCTGTAAATTCTGCTCTGTTCTGACCACTCTCAACCGCTCCAACAAATCCCCTGGCGAAATTTCCAATGCGTTTTCGATGATCTGAGATGAAAATACATTCACCCCCCGAATGTCTATTCGATCAATCTCAAATTTTGAGTAATCCTCAGCCATGAGATTTTGAGAAAATAACACTAAAAAAGAAATAGCTAAAAAATTCAATAACTTCATCACACTTTTCATGGATGATTACTTGAACCTCTTTTGAAATTTTAAATCCAATCCTAGTGAGTATCCACTCGGATTGGAAGTTGACTGCAAATCAGCAGAATCGCTAATTGTGTAGTTATTATAAACACCAATGACTGACATATTATTATTCACAGAATAATCTAAGTTAATTTGATTGTATTTATTAGATCCTAAGCCGACAGTAGATCCAGCTGACAAACTGACTCGATCCCCTAATTTGCGACGAATAATAATCTGTGGTGAAATCTGAGAATCCGTGAGACCTTGCGACTTAAAAGCACTAATTCCCTGCCTAGGATTTAAGGTATCATCTAGCTGAATTTGAAAGCCAGTTTTTTCCTCTAAATCGCGATTAAAATCAAGCGAATGTAAAACAAGAGAAGCAGCTTCGCCTTGCTGAACAGTACTGAGATCGGTTGAATTTAATTTCTTCGCATCTACAGAAGTCAAGCCAACAGCAAGAAGTGATAGAATCTCACTTTCAGCCATCGCAGGATGAGATGTCAGTTCAATTTTAATGTCCTTCGTTTTATCAGTTCTCCCTGTAGCGTACATCTGTATTCTCACGCCATTCACTTCAGTAGTTGCATTCAAATCAAATCTTGGATTAATTATATTTGGATTATCAAAGTCAGCAGTAGCATTTTGAATTTGGAAAACATGATTTTTAAATAATATTTTCCCCTGAATTAATTCTACTCTACCTAAAATTTTTGGAGCATCTAATGTATTTACTAACGTTAAAGATCCCTTTGCTTGAACATCTCTAAAAAGATCGTTTTGAATCATAATCCCACTTTGCGACTCTACTTCGATATTTAATCTAAAAGGAGATGCAGATCTATCTATCTGCTTTAAAGCAAGAGGGGCGTATTGGAGAACCTTAAAGTCTGCACTTTCTTTTTTGCGATTTAATACTTTCTCTTTTGAAAGAGCAGAATCTACTGAGAT
>CAIYTD010000245.1 GCA_903928955.1 Oligoflexia bacterium
CTTCATCATTCAATATTTTAATAAAATTAGGAGGCACGCCTTTATTTGCCAAATGGTCTATCCTATTTTTTAGTACTCTGATTTGAGTCCTTTTTTTGCGTTCTTTGGCACTTGTATTTAAAGGCTTTCCATTACTGTCGACAACAATATCGGTACATAATTTTTTAAACGCACTCCCTGGAGGAAGGAAATCTTTTGACTTTGAATCACAGCTATCTGGATGACTTCCAGGAGTGGAAGACCTTCTCCCTTTTCTATTTTTGTGAACATATTCATCAACCCCAGCGATCAAGTGGGCTTCCCCAACATATTTTGTATTTTTTAAACGCGGAATTTTTCTTGCTCGTTCGGATCCCGTAATCGATGCGAATTGGTCAAGTTCAGTATTATACTGCCCACGTTTTAATATTCTATCTATATAATCAAAGCTGGACAACTGCCCAATTCCAATATTTTTATTATCTTTTTTATATGCAGCTATAACTGCTGTTCCAAATATTTTCGGACCTGGCTGATTTTTAATATTTTCCCAAAATCCTTCAATGAATTCTGATTGTGGCACCCAGCTTTTACTTGTCATACTATAAATTGTTGTGGAGGCTCCACAAGTGTTTTGTAAATTGCTTGTAATATGATGAATACTACCACCAAAACACGTGGCACAAAGAATTCTCAACGGTTCTTTCAATGTTCTACTTTCTATAGATTGACGTAATTGCTCCATCGTCAGTCTTTCTTTTAGTCCATCGCTTTCTTTCCATAACGGAAATCCAGCTTCTTCGAATGATCCATCTGTACTGCTAGAGCCATGTCCTAACATCACCAATAGCGTCGAGCTTCCAGCAGCAAATACTGGATGTCGTAAAATTTCACTCAGGTCCTCTTGAGAAGTGAATTTAAGATTTGGAGCCCTGCCATCATCTCTATCAGGAAATACACGATTTGGAAGAGGTTGATTATTTGTAATATTTGTAAGTTTCCATTCATGCCCGCCAGATTGGGCTAAAATCTTTGCATATCTATGTTCATATTTCCCAGTAGGAGGCAAGGGCCCTTGAATCATAATCTCAGCACCGTTTGCAGCTACTTTTACTCCATTGAAATATTTATCATAACTACTTTTTTGATCGGTAGCTGACATTGTGATAATCACATTCACTTTATTTAAATGCGGTTCCTGAGGTTGAATTTGTCCTTGTGCTTCCTGTTGAGGAAGTGGCGAAACTATGAGAGGCATGCCAGATGTCATATGACAAATAAATGCGGCAAGTATACCCAGTAGAATCAATTTTGAACGACAATTTCTCGAATTCATACGCACCCCACTCTGAATGTTCTTCTATCAATGATAAGATGAAGCGAAAGGTTGTCCTAGGAGTATTGAAGTTCTGCTTCTGTATTTGGGGCGTCTTAGTCGCAATTAAAAAGGTCTTGTTTCGTCCGGCGTGAAGGGGGGTGAGATATTCGAAAAACACTACTCCTAAACTCAGTTTCTTTGTCAGTTGAATCTAAATTCCCAGCTCAATCACCCCCCAGTTCCCGCCTTATTGCGCCCCAGCAATTCTAAAGAATTGCTGAAATTGCAGTCCTTGCCCTATCCCTATATTCCCTATTTGAGTAGCTTGGAGAAGTGCTGCTGCCGCCACGAACACTACGTGTCCGGTCGACAGCAGCAAGCGATTTTTCAAATCGCTATTAAAGGATACAGACAACTCCCCTACATAGCTTAGGTAAAGCGAACCCCGAGACCAGCAGAAGGCGGCTTAGCCCCCAGATTTTTCTGATCTCCAATACTGGATGAGGGCTACAACCAGAAGGGTGATCGAGTATTCGGCAGCCGCTCTCTGAGCATTACTTGAGCTGCAGCTGTAATATTATTCCAACGTACATCAAGAGAAGTAATCCCAGTCATAGTAGCAATATGAGCAGCTCCAGCATCTCCAATTCGATTGTGATTTAGATCAAGGGAAGTAATCCCTCTCATATGCGCAATATGATTAGATCCAGCATCGCCAATATAATTGGAACCTAGATCAAGAGAAGTAATCCCAGTCATAGTAGCAATATGAGCAGCTCCAGCATCTCCAATTTTATTTCCACCTAGACGAAGGGAAATAATGCTAGGCATCATAGAAATGCTAGCAGCTCCAACATCTCCAATTTGATTCCCACTTAGATCAAGAGAAGTAATCCCAGTCATAGTAGCAATGCGAGCAGCTCCTTCAGGTTTGATTCGATTGCCAGCGAGATCAAGAAAAGTAAGATTTGTAAGATGGGTCAGTTTCTGCACATCTTCCGCATTTAGATCGCAGCTACGTAATTTCAAATAAGTTAAAGACACAGGAAGCTGAGATAAAAGATCATGATTAAATTTAGCTTTTGAAAGAGTCAGCTTCGTAATTTTACTAAATACTCCATCTCCAGAAAAAAAAGCAATAAACTCCTCATCTGAAAGTATTCGTTCACTAAAATCAAATGGAGCCTTATCTTGACAAATTGGACAATTTGGATTCCGTTCGTATTGTCGTCTGGCTAGCGGTCGATCCAAACCAACATACTTTCCAACTTGGTCCATACATAGACATGCATCCGTAGTAATGGCATCTTGGAAATATGTGACCTTAGGAGGGGTAGCAATTTGAAGGTCCATATAAGCCCTAGTTAAGTTTGCTCTGGTAAAATTCGCCCCTGAAATGTAGGAATCTTTAAATGTAGCTCCTTCTAGATTTGCATCTGTAAAATTGGTCTCGGCCAACATAGCCCCATTAAAGTTCACGTAGCTCAAATCTCTACCCGAAAGATCCATCCTTGACCAGTCAGAGCATTCGGCTGTCTTATTTGTTAAATATCTCCCATTTAGTCCAGTATAATTCAAATAACCATGATGCTTGAGGGTACAATTGTAATGCGATTTAAATACAGAACCATGATCATAGGGAGTATATCGATATCCGTAATAATTTGAATTTGCGGATTTAAAAGTTAAACCAATTTTTTCGAGTTCGGCTATTCCCATGAACCTAGGAGATCGATGAGGCAGACCGCAATATTGATCAGGATTTCTGTTTTGATCTTGCCATTGATCGATTCCCGATGAATCACCCCAGGGGTCAGCTGATTTAATGAAAAACCTGCCACAATTTTCAGAATTGAATGTTGTAAATTCATCGAAAATAGCACCTTTCAAATTAGCCGGTTTCAAATCACCTGCTGATAAATCAGTCCCCCTAATATCAGCTTGACCCAAGTCTGCATCCAATAGATTTGCACCCCGAAAGTTAGCACCGGTTAAATTTGAGTATCCAAGTTGAGCATTACTAAAGTTGGAACCCAAAAAATTTGCATGACTCAAATTAGCATGGGAGAGATCTGCTCCTGAAAAATTAGAATTAATTAAGTTAGCATGGATAGCGTTGATGTCATTAAGTTTAGCATTCATGAAGTCAGTATTAACCGCTACGGAATTTCCCATATTTGAATATGAAAAAACTCCATTTGAAAAATTTGATCCGCTTAATGTTGCTCCACTGAAGTCCGTACCAGTTGCTACTAAGTTTGTCGCAATTACATTATCTAAATGGGATTGTTGGAAAATACCGCCACTTATGTTTGATTCGTTGAATGTTGATAGAGAAAAAACAGCTCCAACAGCGTTAATACATTCAAGTCTACTACCAGTCAATTTAGATCTAACCGCATTTAAATCTCTAAAATTAGAGTATCTAAGATCAACGCCATTTAAATTGCTAGTTCTCAGAGAACCAAGATGAATTGGGTCAGAAAAATTTTCATCTATATAAATTCCACATTCACCTAGGTATTTGTAATTAAATCCAACCTCTCCATTGTTATTTCTACAGCGTCCTTGGTTTAAGTCAAAGTAATATCCATCGTAACCAGTCATTCTGGAGGAGTGATTTGAATATTCTTTTAAAACAGAGTTTTTATTGTAACTACACCATTGTGGATTATAAGGCGTACTGGATTGAGTCAGCCATAAAAGGAACGTATATATACTCATCATAAATAAAATTTAAAATGAAATCTCTGAATGCGGGATTGTAGGCTTCAATCCAGTATTCAGAGATTTCATTTTGCATTACCTTCTATCTCTAGGAAATTTAAGGTTTATTGATATGGTATTTACCTGAGGTACTATGCGATTATAATCCCAATTTTCCTCTGCCGTAAAATTGAGTTTGGTCTTTAATTCTGCTTTAGTTTTAGTATCACCAAACAAAGTAACGAAGTCAAAAATTTGGATTGGAAATATATTGAATAAAAAACCTATTCTACGAATAGGTTGTTGAATCGTTGTTGCAGCAGGTTCTGGAGAAAGATCTGGCATCTTTGTATTAAAAGAACCAAGTGCCAAAACCAATTTAGTCATCATTTCTGCTTTGACTTCAGTTCTAATTGCTGCCTGTTGAGCAGCATCAACTACGTCTTCAGTATGATATTCAAAGGAGAAATCGCTATTTTCTTCAGCCTTGTTAACGGCATTGTGAAAAGCTTCTTTGTCGAAACCTAAAAAGCCAGTTTTTTTAGTTCCTTTTTCTTCCATTTGTTCTATCAACTTATACATATTATATTTAGCAGTTAATTTAGTTCTTGCTGAACTTGGAAATAAGGAGGTCGAACTAATTACAAGCCCTGAATCAGCTCTACCACGCTCCTGGGCTTCCAAAATTGCACAAGCTCCAAATACTGATAGCTCAGCATCATAGGCACCTGATGTTCCTGCTGTTGTATACTCATCTATCCGAAAAGGAGTAGCTTTTAATAGGCTGAAATACGTGTCATCCACGCCTTGTTCATTATTGGCATTTTCATATCTTGGGAGTTCTTCAGTTGGGGCTGGGGTTTGTATAGCATTCAATAGGTTATTGCCGGATGCAGAAAACATTAGAAATGCTGAACCAGCAATTGACTGATCAATACTCCGAATATAGAAATTTAACTGTTTTTGAGGTAATCTCTTTAGAGTAGCATGTGGATTTAATGCATCAAATTGAATTTTTGCTCTGAGATAGCCATCGTCCCAGATACCAGAGATAGAACCTCCTGATACTTGGTGACCATCTTTATCTTTAAAAGTAACCATTCTTTCTCTATGATTATCAATTTCAAGCTCAAGCTCTTCACGCTCTGCACTTTTACGGTTGTATGAAGCAAGTTCTTCCGTATTATTTGTAAGTTTTCTCCGAGCCGTTTCGCATGGAGTTTTTGTTCGATAGAATTCAGTTTGAGCCGCTGCAACTTGCCTAGTTAATTCTACAATTCTTACAGAAATGGCTCTGATTTCAGCGTTCAGTTCTGCCATCGGCATGCCTTGTGCTATCTTTTCTCCCATGGTTGCACTTGCCATAGTTAATGTAGTTTTTTCCCCCTCCAAAAGTTCTTTGAGATCGTCTACTGATTCTTTTGCTGTATCCATTGTGGCACAACGTTCAGCAACAACAGCTTCTAAATCTCTTTTAGTTCGGAGAAGCTCATCAATTCTTCGCGCTTCAGCAGGACTAAGGGTAAGCGTAGCTAGTGTTTTTGCTCTTAGTGCATTTAACAACCTTTTGTTATCATCTATAAACTGACAAAAGCCTCCCCGCCTGCCTCGGTCAGTTACTAAAGGACTCCATGTTGTGTTATTCACTTCAATTTCTTGATTTAAGGGTAAATAATAAACAGCGTCAGTCGCAGCAATTTTAGAATTAGCATCATCGAGCGCCGCAATCGCAGATATCCCTACAGGGATACGAATATTGTCGGGAATATTTTTATGGACACTTGGCAATCCAGCATGAGTAGCCTGTGTACCCAAGAGCGTGAATAATAAGGCTCCTCCTAAATGCTTAGTCTTTTTGTTTTTCAATTTCTTTCTCCTTTTTTATTTTGTCATTTAAGCATAGGATTAAGCTTCCTCGAAATTTAGAAACCTCTCTTGATGCTTTATGTGCAAGGGCCATTAACTCAACGGATGGATTTCTAGCCATGCGTTCTGTTAAGTCTTTAAATTCGGTAGTTGCATTTTCAAGTTTTTGCCGTAATTTATGCAAATCTCCGCAATATTCTTGATAATTAGTCAGAACTTCCTTGGTAAATTGATCTGAGTTAAGTCTATTTTCGAGATTGGGTTGATTTGACTCAATAGCTGTAACTATTTCGTGAGTATGTTTAGACGGAGGTTCTATTGCTTTTGGTTGAGTTGAAATATCAACTTGATTAATTGAAATTAATTCCCGTTGAGAATTCAATAGTAAAAAAACCATTGAAATAGGAACTAAAACTATAAAAAGAATAAAAAATTTTTTCATCAGAAATAGAGCTCAAAATATTAGTTAAGCTAAAGATGCAAATCTTAGGATGTGACTAACATTGTATTTCTAAGAAAAATCAAACATTGTCAATAAAATTTCAATAAAATTTGAAACTACTTGACTTGTGATTTGGGAAAATATATTTACAAAATCTATATGTATAGTAGAGTAATAATTTCTAGTCTCGCTGTGCTTCTTATTTCTTGCAAAGGCTTTAGTGGATCTGACTCCGCGAATGATTCTGACGACCAGCCAGGACCAAATGACCCAATTTCAAGAACTTTTCATTATAAAGATCAACTTGATTGCTATCTAGAAAAGCCAATTTTTGTTGATAGAAATGAATTAACACCAGGCTCAGATTTTACTATTTCCAATGCTACATTTTATCAGCCGATTAGGACTTCCGTATTCGGAATAGCAAACGTTAACTATGAAATCCTAATATTTACACTCCCAAATCCTGGGAGTAGTCAGCCAGTAGCAGCGTTATTTGGGCTTGATGAAGACTTTATACGGACTAGACAGAGGGCTGGTTTTACTAGGAATGATCCACCATTTTCTCCGAATACAATAAATACTAGGGGAGAAATGACTTCTGTTAACGAAGTGTTTACTTATACTTCCAGTAGATTTGCAGGACAGGACAGAGGACATCCGCCTTATGATGCCCATGACGCTGTATTTTCTATATCATTTGAAAATAACCATTTAGTAGGACTGAAGCTCAAAATCCCTGAAAAAATTGACTTAGGTGGCGGGTTTATCCGATTTGCTCCAGAGCTTGAAACCCTTTGTTTAAAGAATGGTGAGCTTAAACATTGACACGATTCCCATTTTTTTAAGAAGCTCTGTCACATACATGGCGGGATCTTACGTCGGTTTTCTGTCCATCTGAGCCCCTACCCCCATATTGCTTCAGAGAAAAAGGAAAAATTGCTCCTGAAATAGAAAAAACTACTACCCAAGGAACCCGCTCTTGGTACCCAGTGAAGCGTTATCACTAATCCCCAAAAAGATAGTTGCCTTGTGATATACGATTTAATGCATTAGTAATTGTTGCATTGCTATAAGTGTTAAAAATAAGCAGCCGCCTAGCAAAATCAATAAAATAGTCAACATTTGCTGATAAAACTTCATTATTGATTTCAAACTTATCTTCTCGCTCATGCTTATAAGCCAAGTGGAATTGAGGGCGATAGTATTCGAGAATTTCATCAAGTGAACTATCCTTAAGTTCTTGAATCTCTACACAATCAGACACCACATCCAGAAATGCAAAAATCAAGTCTTGACTTGGGACCTTGCCAGTCCAAAGGTCTTCTATAATTTCATTTGAGTATATTCGATGATAATAAGGGTTATAGGTCCTTCCGGCAAGCGCATGATTGCTTAGGAAAAATGAAACGATCAATAAATTAAATAAAAAAACAATTTTTTTCATTTCTTTTTACCTCCACCTCTAGTGGAGAGAGAAAAACCACACAGCTTCTTTTTCAATAAAGCGATAAATATCTTCACAAGATCTACCTTTGCGAGAATCTGAGACCACTGAAGATGGCATAACATAAAAAAATAGGTTTTTAGATTTATCCTTAAAATCACTGAATATTTAAAAACTCTCTCTTTAAAAAGTATTTAATACTTGGCCTAGCGTGCACAACCATGAAGAAAACGGCGTTAAGGGATAATAAATACCTGACTTATTTAGTTAAGTTTTGATCCCTTTTTTCTTCTGTTTAGCGTTCTAAAACCTAAAAAATTTCTCCTGAGTTCATTCTAATTTAAATAAACTTTTACCTCGCTGTTCTCCGTGAGACAGTAGGCAAATACTTCTATCAACACCGAGATATAGGTAAAAAATTATTCGCGATAGTACTATTTATCACCACTTTTTAAGTTTGCATATGGGTATATACTTAGTATATACCCATTATAAAATGTCAACCAAGCTATGGATTGGACAGCATCTCCGCATTGAAGTGAGGAATAGGAAGCATAATCCGCCTCACGTTCATGCAATGGCAAAAGGTGCTGAAGCGGTGATTGATTTAAAATCATTGAGAATGAATAAGCATAGTGGATTTAACAAGGCTACACTAAAGATCACTTCAGAGTGGGTGAAGGAAAATCAGGAACTTTTACTTGAGGTATGGGAAAATGAGCAAAAAAAAAGACAGCCCAGTACGGTAATGTAGAAATATCAGCAGAAGATTTCAAAGATGAAAATGTGCGTATTCAAATTAGCATGAAAGTTCCTATGGACCTTTTAAAGGCTTATCGTGTTGAAGCGATTAAGAAAGGAAAAGGCTATCAAACTCTCATGCAAGAGGTTTTACGCAGCGCATTGCCTCTTGCTTCTCGGCCAGAATTAACCGTTCTTGAGCTTGAACAGATCAGAGAAGGACTTAAAAAGATTGATAGTGTTAAGAAGAGAGTAGATTCAATTGAAGAAGAACTCCCTAAATTGAGAAGGGCATGAGTACAGGTTAAATACGGGTTCTTTTACAAACTCAAAAGTTACATAGACTTACAATGTGTTCGGTCCCACCTAATTGGCCCCCCTTTTCGGGGTGAAAATCCCAGCTACTTAGCCCCCTCTGTTTAGTTATTTGAGAGGATCTCAGTCCCACCTATCCAGACCCCCCGGTTGCA
>CAIYTD010000246.1 GCA_903928955.1 Oligoflexia bacterium
ATCTTCAGCGACCTCGTGCGGGATCTCACATTAGAGACAAAATACACAAGCATGGACGTGGATCAAATCGTAAACGCACAGACGACGTTTTGTGACGTTCACGGGCAGTACCACAATCTGTGGGACTATATGCCATTCCCGCGAAGCGAGCCGCCGAAGGCGGCTTTGCATGAGACTGCCATGGGTCTGATGAGGGCAAGGGGCATAGAGCCCTGCTTTAAGGAGCCCTATATGCTAACGCTATAGCCCGCCGCTTCGCGGCGGTGTCAAGCCAACAGCCAAACAGCCAGGTCAGGCCACAGCCAAGGCCACTTCAAGGGGCAACTCAGGAGGAGAAAGTATAGCCGTGACGACGGTGGGTGCAAGAGCCGCAAGCAGAGCCAAACGACCAGCTACCAGATTTTCGCGTGGCAAAAGGGCGTCGAGTGGCACCAGCATTAAGCACATGTGCCCGCATCGCGCTCTCAGAAGCCTCAGAGCTCTGTGCCAGCAGCTCAAGCTCGTGGATTCGATCAAAAGGGTGGCCTTCGTGCGTCGCTGCCGCCGTCACAAACCAACGCAAAATGCCACCATGACAAGCCGATAAAATCATTCGTACGGCCAGGTCCGGCTTGGAAGAGGGACGCTGTCGCTTAAGCACCACACTCGTGCCACTGATGCTGATGAGCATACCCGAACACTTGCGAATCAAGGCGATGTTGCGACCCTTGACGCCCACCAAAAACGGGGCCTCGCTTAGTTCAATCTCAATAACTTGTTCCATTCCTTTGCAATTTTATTGACATGTTCACACAATATATAGGACTCAGTCCCCGATATGCTCTTACTCATGCTTGTTTTGCTGCAAGCTGTTGGCATGGCCTACGGCGGCTTGTCGCGGAAAGTATGCCCCGTATGGCGATGTGCGTTTCCTATCAAAACAAGGGCCATATGGCCACAATTCTTTAAGTTCTCTCCCAGTGAAAAAACACGTGATTTACTTAGTGTTTTATTTTCAAGCTCTAGAAAAACACGGGCGTTTGTTAAGTGAACAGCTATGTCAATTAGTAAATCCGTGTAGCATGGCTTTTCTTCAAAAATAAACTCGTAGAGCTCCAGGAATATTTCAACTCATTAGTAGCAGTTTCTATTATTTTATAAATTATATATAAATGTTTAAGAAAACATAAAGCAAGAGGTTTTACTGCAGGAAAATTATTTCCATTCATTGCTTTTTTCTTTGATGATACTTATACTTTTCGTGCATTAGATAAAATTTTTCAAGAAGATATTCCTTGTCCTTCTGGTAATCCTTATAAGGGTAAGAAAAAGTTTCAAATTTATGAATCAAATATTGAACCATACATTAGATTTAATCATATTATTAATACAGATACATGTGGATGGATTAAAGTAAATAATTATGAAACTGAAGATCGAGAGTTTAGTGATATTTATGCAACTTGTGATTATTCTGAATTAGAAAGATTTGAAAATAAAACTGCAGCTAAATTTAGGATGTTATCTTGGGATATTGAATGTTATTCTCATGATGGGAGTTTTCCTCAAGCATCTAATATTGAGAATCCAATTATTCAAATTGGTTGTGTCTTCCAGAAATATGGTGAAAGTGAACCATATTTGAAGGTAATGCTTTCATTAGATACTTGTGATAAAATAGAGGGTACAGATGTTAAATGTTTTAAAACTGAACCAGAATTATTGCTTGGATTTAGAGATTTAATTAAAAAAGAAAATCCAGATATATTAACAGGTTATAATATATTTGGTTTTGATAGTGAATATGTTTATGAAAAGGTTCGACTTTATGATCTTGAAAGTGATTTTTGTCAATTAAATCGTTATATGGGATTTGAAGATAAGACATCAAAGTTTGTAACTAAAAATTTATCAAGTTCTGCTTTAGGTGATAATATGCTTAAATTCTTTGAAATGAAAGGAAGA
>CAIYTD010000247.1 GCA_903928955.1 Oligoflexia bacterium
ATCAATTACATAAAAATCTGCTTTTGCAGGATTAGAAAATAAAATCCCGATAATAAAAATCCATAATATTTTATAAATGTTGTGCTTCAATCTCATCGCAGATTGGCTACTCGATCTAAGGCGAAATAGGAACTAGATTTTGAGAAATTAAGTCGCTTTAAGCCTAGCATTATAGATGCATGGAGTTACCTTTATTGATTAACTTTAGATCTTGAGCGATAATGCGTAGTCTTATGACGTTGATTTCAAAAATTTTTCCAAAACAATCTGAATTGCCTCAATCTGTTGAAGTTCCAAAAATTAAAGGTCGAATCTTAATTGATGGTAAAATCATTGACTCAGGATTTAAGACTAAAACTATTTTTAGTCCTTGCTCTTTTCGAAATGATAGCGACGATCAGCTTGTTTTTCCAGAAATGGGTACAACTCCCCAGGTGGATGCGTCTGTTTTTAGGCAAGCAGTTGATGCTGCTGCGAGAGCGTGGCAAAAGGGGCGGGGTGAATGGCCCTGCGCAAGGATGGAGGATAGAGTTACTTCCATTATTCACCTTCGAGATCGCCTTATTCCTCATCGAGATCTTATTTGCCGGCTTCTCATGTGGGAAATCGCTAAAACATGGCCGGATGCTCAATCAGAGTTTGATCGAACGATTCAATATATGACCGATACCATTGAGGCCACTAAGCAATTGGATCGTGACTGTAGTCGTATTCAATTTGCAGGCGATATTATGAGTCAAATTCGAAGAGCACCACTCGGAGTGACTCTTTGCATGGGGCCATTTAATTACCCATTGAATGAAACGTTTACTACATTAATTCCTGCATTAATTGTTGGAAATGTAGTTGTAGTTAAGCTTCCTAGATTTGGGCAGTTGCTTTGGGATGTTCTTCTGGAGCCATTTCGAGACTGTTTACCGCCGGGCGTTATTAATATTGTAAATGGTGCTGGAAGAGAAGTGATTGCTCCTGTGGTGCAGAGTGGGAAAGTTGATGTACTTGCCTTTATTGGTTCTAGTCAGGTTGCGAATCAAATTAAGCAGGCTCATCCTCATCCACATCGATTTCGAAGTATTTTAGGGTTAGATGCAAAAAATCCTGCATTGGTACTTCCTGATGCCGATCTAGGATTAGCTGTTTCTGAATGCATGAAGGGAAGTCTTTCTTTTAATGGTCAGCGTTGTACAGCTATTAAGATTGTTTTTGTACATAGAAGTGTGGTTAAAGATTTTATTGATCTCTTTATTCAAAAAGTGGATAGTCTTATTTCTGGTCTTCCTTGGGAAAAAAATGTCATGATCACGCCACTTCCTGATCGCACTAAGCATGAGCAATTGAGTGCATATGTGAAGGATGCACTTGAGCATGGTGCTTATCTTTGCAATCCTAAAAAGGGTGGGCAGGTAGCAGGTTCTTTGTTTTTTCCTGCGGTATTGGGGCGAGTCTCTTTCAGTTCACGCATTTCTAAGGAAGAGCAATTTGGTCCTATTGTGCCGATTGTGGAGTATGAATCATTCAATGAATTTGAAGAGTATATGGTCAATTCTCCCTATGGCATGCAAGCGAGCATTTTTGGAAAAGATCCTACAGTGATAGGAGAAGCGATTGACTCACTCTCTAATCAGGTATGCAGAATTAATCTCAATACTCAATGCCAGCGAGGACCAGATGTTTTTCCTTTTACGGGTAGAAAAAGCTCTGCTGAAGGAACTTTGAGTGTTACGGATGCTCTCCGTTCATTTAGTATTCGCTCTATGGTAGCTGCAAAGCAGGATCAGATGGGAAAACAAGTGATTCGAGGTATTCTGGATGGCGACCATTCTCGTTTTTTAACATCTAATATTGTATTGTAAAATAAGGAGCGTTTTATGTTCGAATGGAATTACTTGAAAAAGCTGATAGGAGCTATTCTTGGGGCTGCCATTGGGGTTCCTAGTCTTGCGATAGCCTTTTACCTGACCTATCGAATGGTTGCTCTAGTAGGAAATTAATATTGAGGAAAAAAATGGCGGACCCGAGAGGGATCGAACCTCCGACCTTCAGATTCGTAGTCTGACGCTCTAATCCAACTGAGCTACGGGTCCATTATTTATTGTAGAACTAAGGTCACTTCTATACATCAAACTGAGCCAATGCGCAAGTATTGGATAATAGAAAAGATCAAGCACTTAATCAGTGTGTTTTTTATGTTTTTCACATAATTTAGTGAAGGATATGGCTATTTTTTCTCATTTTATTTTAGCTGTTCTTTTAATGGCTCTCAGTGCTTGTGGCTTTTCTTCTGGATTTTCAGGAGTAGGAAATATCACTTCGCTTGATAGTGCAAAAACGGAATGTCAGTCAGGGGTAGCAGAAATTTTAATAGGTGATGGATTTATGGAGATCCTTTGTGGGTGCACAGAAGCCCAAGGAACTATTTTTCCGAGTCCTGGAAATCTCAGCTGCCATTTAAGGAATCCCACTTCTACTATTTTATTTCTTTATTCAGGAACTGTGCTGAAACACCGAATTCTCTCAGTAGGTAATCCTACGTTTTTATCGAGCCCGATTTCTGATCCTATGTCAGTTAGCCCGTATCCAGTTCATCGTGCTCTGGTTTCTCAATCTGGATCTATTTTCGCTTTTCAAGATAGTTATAGCGGAATGGTTGGACAAATCTTTACCCCTCCCTATTAGCCTTATTAGGCAAGTCTTTCCTTCTTTAGGATTTTCCTCTCTTTGCCGATAAAGGATGGAACGTCAAAGGAATGGGGAAAAATGAAAAATACACGGAATGTAAAAGAAAATAGAGATCCAATTAAAAAAAATGAACATTTAGTAGAAGTTTTGTATCAAAAACTAGGTGATCGTTGGTTTGCATTTTCACTAATTAACGATGAAGTATTTGTCGGATATATTTGCCAAGAAGAGCTTGAAAAAAAAATAGACTCTCATTCTGAATTAAAAAAAATGAATAGAGCTTCATGAAATCTAGAGACTGTAAAGTATCTAAAAATGAAGTTAGCGATTTAGTTGAAAAAATTTCAGAGCTTGTTATTAAAAATCCAGATAAAGCAGCAATAATATTGACAGCTTGGGTCGCAGTGTCACAAAAAAAATAGAGCAAACTTCTTTTATATTCATTTTAGAAAAATAAAATTAGGAGCCTATTTCATGTGGGGTTGCGATTTTGGTGCATTTATTTCTACAATTGTCTTATTTTCTATTGTTTCGATAAATTGTTGGAGTGATGAATACGAAGAATTTGAGTGGAGTTCGCAGCTAGATTGATTCAATCGTTCGCCTGCTTTTTTAGGTTCAGCAGCTTCTGAAGAAACAAGTGCAATCGTTATCTTTAATGAGCCTGGACTAGAATTAAATGCTGAGCATAATTTTGAGACGGAAAATAACTATAAATAAAATACGCTGATATCGCCCTTATCTTTATGTGCGTTTTCTGAATAGAGTTTTAAAAAACGCACAAATTGTTGATATGCTAAGTAAGACTTTACACCTACATCTACAGTGCATCCAAATCTAATAAAGCGGGCATTGTTTTCTATTGAGTCTCTTGAATTGTGAATAGTGACTAAAATTTCAAGATAAGTATCTTGACTAAAGTAGAGTCGAATGGGGATTGAATTATTTGAAGTAGGCCAAGGATTTTCTGGATGGTAGGGGATTTGAAACGAACATCCTTCTTCACTCACATCGATGAGCTCAATAGGGTGCATTTTTGACTGACTAATGACAGAGTATGTACTTAATAAGTTTTGAAAAAAAATTCGTTCAGTTTTCCGTCGCTTTTCTTGCATTTTTTGTTCACGTGCATGATTAAAATCTATAACTCGTTCTTCCTTAATTCCGTTTCCGTTTGATTTTCCTAATCTCTGTGTCATTTTCAAGTTCCTCCAAAGACTTTATCGGAAGCAATTGAGAGACCCTAAATAAGTAAAATTTGCCTATTCTGTTGCCCGCAGAGGCATGCCATTAGGACTGGGGGGGGTTTTTTCTACTTGTGCTATTTTAGATTTTAAGGTTGTTGTGACTCTTTGGGCAGACGAAAGTGCTTCGCCGAGTTGGATATCAAATGTTTTTATATCTCGTATTCCGGTAAAAAAAGAATTTTGAAAATGATGTACCTTTTCTATTGCTTGAGCCACTTGTTGTATTTGTTCATACATCACTCCATAGAAAAGTTCTTTTTGAATCATATCAGGAGACCATTTTGAAAATACGCTATTTAGGTTTTCTTGGAGATTAAACCATTCAGTATGGAAGTGTTCCCAGAATTTCTTTTGACGGTTGGAAATTTTACTTTTTCGAAGGAAGGTAAA
>CAIYTD010000248.1 GCA_903928955.1 Oligoflexia bacterium
AAGAAAAAAGCAGAATACAAACGGCTCAAGAACTTGGAAGCGGAATAGACGACACTCTCAGGACAAATTTAAACAAAATAAACTGCGAAGGTGAAGTAGAAGAATTAAATAAATTTGCGTCAACTGTAATGAACCTTCGCTCCTACTACTTATCTGATGATGACATTTTTTTAGCAGGGAAACTTTTTAACCTCAATATTGCTATATTATCTGAAAATGATGAACCCAAAGAACATTCTTTAACCAAACCACCCCTTCTCTCCTCCCACTTTAAACCGGCGCATGACACTCGCTACATCTTACACGACGGATCGAACCATTTTAATCAGCTTCTACCTATTCCGAATGAATCTCCTTAATGACGATTAATTGCAGTCAAGACTCTTGGAGACTTCAACCGAGATGCATCCACGATGCAAAAAACTCCGGAATGTCAAAACCTCGGTGCTACTTTTCATTCTACTCCAAACGAACACCGCGCCTCTGGTCAGTCGAGTGACGACAAGTTTGGTAATATTGACCTAAAAATAACTCTACCCGAACCGAATTCCCTCTAAGGGATTCAATCTTGCTGCTCTCCGACTCGGATAAAGGCAAGCTGCCATCACAATGAGAAATCCACAAACAGAAACTAAAATGTAATAACGGACATCAAATGTTACTGGAAGAGTGCGATCATAATAAATTTCTGGCAAAGTAATAAATTCATAACGCCGCAGCATCCAGCAGATCAACATCCCCAACCCAGTGCCCCCCCCTACTCCCAAAGCCCCAATGAGCAAGCCCTCTGAAAGAAAAACTGCAGCAACTTGAGCATTTCTTGCTCCCATCGTTTTTAAGATCGCAATTTCTTTCTTTTTCTCCAGAACCATGAGCGTCAGTGTTGTGACAATATTGAAGGAAGCAACAATAATAATAAACGCTAAAATAATGAACATAGAAATCCGTTCTAATCGCAGTGAAGCAAAGAGATGAGAATTCAACTGAGTCCAATCCTGTACTTTCAATGTAGGGTCAGAAGCACGGATTTGATCTGCCACTTGAGAGGCTTGACTAAAATCTTTTACTGCAATTTCCCACTGAGAAACGACATGAGCCTTTTTTAAAAAGGATTGAACTGCCAACTCTTCTGCAAAGGCAGTATGCAGCTCCTGCTCTGGGAGACCGGAATGATAAATCCCAGCAATCGTATAGCGTTTCAACCTCGGAACGGATTCTAAAGGTCCTTCTGTTTCTAGTGGAGAAACCAATGTGACTGGATCGCCAGGAATAAACCCCATTTCATAGGCCAATTCCTGGCCGAGATAAATACCTTGCAGGGGAAGAGCTTCAGACTCTTTCACGTCCATCATTTGTTTCCGCAAATTCTCGAGTCGATCTTTTGTAACCCCTTTAAGAATCACACCTGTTACTTTTTTCCCCGCTTTAAGAATCGCTTCCGTCGAAAGAATACGCCAAAAACTCAGAATCTGCTGGTCACTTTTTTGCTTGAATTGCTCAATTTGTGCAGCAGTTATTGTATCATCAGGAACAAATCCTCGATCATACCCCGGAGTCGCTGAGGTAGGCTGAACCAAGACATGAAGATCAGAAGACATCATTCTCTTTTTTAATTCCGACTCAAAACCATCCATCACTGAAAGAACGACGATCATCGCTGTTACTCCTAATCCGACTCCTAAAATGGAAAGAAGAGTAATAAAGCTTAAAAAACGAGAATTTTTTTTGGACTTCAGATAACGAAATCCTATCCAGATCGTCCATGGACTCATGAAAAGATGTCGAAGCGCTCCACCATTTGCTCCACCGCTAGAAGAGTTAATAGAATTTTTGATCATGACTCAGTCTCGACAAAATAGCCTGGGATGGCTGAAATCGAGCGCCCCATCTCGATTCATATTTTCTTAAACGATCCACCACCATTTGTACACCTAGTGTATCCGCATAGCGCAGTAACCCACCTCGAAAGGGAGGAAAACCCGTTCCCATAATCATCCCTAAATCCACTTCTGCCGCTGACTGAACAATTCCTTCCTCTAAACAACGCGCAGCCTCATTGATCATCGGCAAGAGACAGCGCTCTAGGATTTCTTCGTCCGGAAGGCTTTTGAGAGAAGGCTTCACTCCAATGATTTCATAAATTTCGGGATCCACTTTCTTGGACTTCTTTGGACCCTCATAAAGATACATTCCCTTTTCATTTTTTTTGCCTAGCCTCCCTGCAGATACTGCGAGTGCATTTAAAGGAGAGGGCTGCATGCGTTCTCCAAAAGCATTAAAAAGAATATGAGATACTTTTTCACCGACGTCGATTCCTACTGCATCAATCAACTCCATCGGACCCATGGGCATTCCGAACTGCAAGAGCACACGATCGACTTCCGGCACTAAAACTCCTTCAGATAAAAGGTACACGGACTCATTTAAATAAGGAGTTAAAAGCCGATTTACAAGGAAGCCCGGGGCATCCTTGACAACAATAGGAGTTTTGCCGAGACGTTTACAAAATTGAAAAAGCGTAGCA
>CAIYTD010000249.1 GCA_903928955.1 Oligoflexia bacterium
AATAAACATAAATAAACTATATATTATGATAAAAATAATTATAAGTGGAAATTGAATAATTGTTACTTACTACTTTAGAAGTTTACCGGAAAATAATAATATTGATAGCTAGCATATTTTAACAACTTAATTAGAGATCTCTAGTTTTTACCATATTTTTCTATAGCATACTGCAACGGAGTCTTTACGTCTGAATTTATGCAACTTTCCTTAAAAACATAGGTAAGGTATTCTGTTAAATCTACCTCATTCAGCTTGCAGGTCTCACAGATCGAGTAAAGCATAGCCCGTGCTTGAGCACCCTGAAGTGACGAGCTAATTAGAACATGCCGTCTTTCGGCTATTGCATACTCAAGTGCCCGTTCTGCGTCCTTAATAGAAATTGGAACTAAAGCATCCTCTAGAAAATAAGTAAGGTGATGCCAGGAATTAATACAACCTTCCGCAATTTTAAAGAGAATACTATTTCGTGAAGAATTGCTTATAATTTCTCTGCACCAACGCTCAAAAATAGATACAAGTGAAATAGATTCAGTTTTCCTTAAATAGGTCAAATGGGAAATGCTAGTCGCTTTATTTTCAATTTCAATTATTTTATCTATAATATCAATTGGATCTAACTCTTCATTTAAAAATAGTTTCGAACATCCATGAATTTCTCGTCTTAAATACTCCCAACAGAGCTGAACTTTATATCCATCCCGCAGATTGAAATGAGCAAGTTCACTCAGACTTTCACAAACATATGATCTAGAAAACTTATTTGAAATGCCTGTAATGAAATCATTAGAGGTACCCTCCTCTAATCTAAAATAGGCTCCAACCCTATTGCAAATTACCCATAGTCTCCGACTACCTTTTTCATTTACTATACGCCAGGGAAGATAATCAATTTGAACACCACAAAGATCAGAGCAAATCTCAAGTTTGAGCTTCTCATAAATTGGAGAAATAGTCTCAGCACCCTTTATTATGAAATGGTACAAGTCTACAGGAAGAACATTATAACCCGCATCGCCAAAGAAATGACATTGAAGTTCAACGGGTATATCAAATTCATATTTATTGACTAATAAAGAGACAATAAAATCCTTGGATGTATCTAGTTGAGTAAAAAAAACTGAATTGACTTGAGAAGCTTGAACTAAGCCTATACCTTCAGAAATCAGATCACTACTAAGATGACTCAAAAACGCTACGAAATTGACCCTCTTAGTCCAATAAGATGATTGATGAGATACAGTCAACCTTTTTAGACGCCCCATTTCCGAGACTATCGGACTGGTAAGTTTATAAAATTTTTTCTCAACTCGGCCTAATTCAAATAAGATAACCAACTCCGGCTTATCCCTAACAAACTCATCTCTATTTGGTTCAATCGCCGAAAGCTTTTGATTAAGTTTATAGATCTCTTCTTTTGTCTCCTCATCTCGCTTTGCTAATTCTTCATTTCTTAATTTAAGAAAATCGTTTTGACCATGTAGAGAACTATTAAAAACTTCTAGTTCATTAACTTTGAGCTCCAATTTAAGTAGATCAGGTTTTAAATTCTCTAAACCTCTAACCCCTAATTCAAGAGCCTTAGTTTTTTCCCTTTCATAGAGAAGCTTTTCTTCGGATTCGTACAATCGTTTCTCTATTTCACTCAAGGTTTGACTTTGAACACGCAACATTTCTTCCAATGATTTAGAAGGATGAGACAGCCCTCCAAAATATGCTCTCAAGGCTTCATCAACAAAACCATCAAATTTAATTTGGCCACTCTCCAAATATAATACTCTATTGCAAATAGTCTTAATAAGTTCTGGAGAATGACTAACAAAGATTACTATCCCGGAACTCTCTATAATATCCAAAATTCTTCTACTGATTTTTTTAGAGAAGAGCCAATCAGCTCCCGCGAATACTTCATCTAAAATAAGAATTTCAGCTGGCATAGAAGAAGCAATAGAAAGACTAAGCCTTACTTTCATACCATTGCTATAGTTCTTAAAAGGACTTTCTAGAAAATCTCCAAGCTCTGAAAACTCTAAGGCATCTTCAAGAAGTTCATGCCTAAGTTCTTGATCTGAATAAAGAAATTGCATGAGCAATTTCCCGTTCTCTCTCCCTGTAAGCTCCGGATTCATTCCTACAGAAGTATCAAAAAGAGCTTTAACCTTACCCTTTACGACCAACTCTCCTGAGGTTGGATGGTATATTCCAGCTAAACACCTACATAATGTACTTTTTCCTGTACCGTTTGAACCAATAATGCCAACCCTATCTCCTTTCTTAATTTCGAAATTTAAATTCTTTAATACTTCGAAATTATCAAATGGTCTTCTATAGTTTTTAAATGGATTTCTTAGTCTCTCAGTTAATACTTCCTTCCAAGTTCTCAATCCATAATAATCAGGATGTAAGGTTAAACTTAGATTGTTGGCTAGAATTCCTAAGTCAAAGTTTGAAATAGAGCTCATTTTTTACTTTCTTCCAAACACAAATCGCCAAGATTAGGAATACTATCGAGAAAATTAGTGACTTCAAACAAGAAGTAAATAGATCTGAAAATTGATATTGATAAATCGCCTCCCTTACAGGTTCAATTAGAGAATAGATCGGATTAAACAAAACTATCCAGCGTACCCCCGATGGAATTAAACTAATTGGATAAAAAATTGGCGTTAAAAAAAAAAGCAAATTAAGCAGAACAGTAACTACAAAACGTGTATCCCTATAAAAAACATGTAGAATAGCGAGGAGCCAGGACACCAGAAATGTCCCTAAAAAGAGAAGCAACATAGGTATTATTAGGGCAAAAAGCTCATGAAAGAGCTGATAGCAATTGGTTGCAGAAAAAAATAAAACAATTAAAAATGCAAAAAGGTAATTTATAAAATTATCTAAAATTTGAGCATTTATAATGACTAATGGATGGATGGTCATCGACTTAAAGAGATTTGCCGAATTCACAAGCACAGGAGTAACCATATCCAATGTTTGAGAAATAAAAATCCAAGGCAGTAATCCACCCAGCAAAAATAAAACATAATGATCAATTTTAATATTCAAAATATTTCTAAATACAAAATTTTGAATTAAAAAAACTAAAATAGGATTCATGATTACCCAAATAAAACCGGCAAAAGTTCTTCTATAGCGTGATTTCATATTGGCAATCGTCAAAGCAACCGATTGCTTCAATAAATTTTTTAACCCATACATCTATTGATCTAATATAAAATAAATAAAAATATAAAGCTAGATTAAGCCGAAGTAGCGACAACTATTAAAATGAATCAATAAAGGCAAGTCAAAAATATGA
>CAIYTD010000250.1 GCA_903928955.1 Oligoflexia bacterium
CAAATAAGTCAGGTATTCTTCCATTCCGAGTAGTCCGGTGTTTTTGTTCGCGCCCCTCGGGCGTTCAGCTAGCCAAAGGGCTGCTTGAATGGCTCCACGGGCAAAAATAGAACGATCTTGTACAGAATGTTTGAAAACAATTTGATCTGCTGGACCATAAAAAGTTATTTTGTGATCTCCAATGACTTCGCCTGCCCGGATAGAATGTGTTTGAATGCGATGAGGATTGCTAGAGTCAATCGCTCGCTGCAGAGCTAACGCGGTTCCACTAGGAGCATCTTTTTTATGGCGATGATGCGACTCTAGTATAACGGGTGTATATCCTAAATTTTCCAATAGAGGGCTAAACTGTTTTATAATTTGAGAAACCAGAAGTATTCCGGCTGAAAAATTTGAGGCCATCAAAACAGCAGTTCGGTTACTTAATTTCTGAATGAGTTTGTGATCTTTTTCACTTCCACCCGTACTTCCTAGAACAAAGGAAGGTAGGTCGCCCGGATAGTTGAGTGCTGATTCAATAAGAGCAGACAATGCTGCTGGACTAGAAAAATCAATAATTGTATCTGTTTTTAGAAGCTGCTGCGTATCTTCTCCTCGCTTGGGTTGAGTTGCCAAAATTGCGGTTTCACCAAATTCAGATTCCATTAATTTTGAAACCCATTTCCCCATGCGTCCTTGACCGCCGAGGAGTCCTATTTGTATTTTCATAAAGACTTTCCCTGATTCATATTGCAGCGGATTAAACTGTGAGTGAGTTGATCAGAGGATGACGGAGTCAACGGGGTTAAGGGCATTCGAACATATTCAGAGCACCAGCCGGAAAGTGACATAGCTAATTTAATGGGAACCGGATTAGATTCAATGAAGAGATCTCTGAAGAGCGGGTAATAGAAATGGTGAATTTTTCTAGCTACTTCGAGTTCTCCATTTTCTACAGCATGAAAGAGGGCTACCATTGCTCGGGGAAATAGATTGCTGGCAACTGAGACGATTCCTGCGGCTCCAATGGAAAGAAGTGGTAGAAACGTGACATCGTCTCCTGAGAGGAGATCTAATTGTACCCCTTTTTGCATGGTAAGATCCATAATTTCATTTGCGAAGGCTAAACTCCCTGTTG
Organism: Oligoflexia bacterium; assembly: GCA_903928955.1. GTDB lineage: Bacteria > Bdellovibrionota > UBA1018 > UBA1018 > UBA1018 > CAIYTD01. Next base: position 1,118 of record CAIYTD010000250.1, read on the forward strand.
CATCCTTTAAGCTTCTGATCTGAGGATGTTGTGCTAAACGAGCAATAGTTTCAGGCATTAAGCTGACTCCAGTACGACCTGGAACATGATAAAGCATGAGTTCGCATGTGACAGCATTTGCAATAGTAAGATAGTGTTTCTCAAGCCCCGCTTGGGAGGGTTTATTGTAATAAGGAGTGACAATGAGAAGGCCGTCTACTCCTTGTTGATTAGCCCAAACCGATAACTCTAAAGTTTCGCTGGTGTTGTTAGTTCCAGTTCCAGCGAACACTTTAACTGGGGTGCCGCAGAGAACTTCTAGAGCAGTAGTAATTAGTTCTTTTTTCTCTTTTAGCGTTAAAGTCGGGGATTCTCCAGTTGTTCCGCATGGAATCACTCCAGAAATACCGGCATTTTTTTGGTCTTGAAGAATTCTTCGAAAGGCTAAAAAATCGATCTCATTTTTTTTATTAAAAGGTGTTATCAGGGCTGTCCAAATTCCACGCATATTTTGGATTTAGCACAGTCAGGACTGAAAATAAGCTAAAACTCGAATTTTACTTTTATAAACTTTCACCTCGAATGAGGTCTTCATCCTTTTCTCGTTCTCGAATCGTTCTAAATTCTTTGTTTTGAATGAGCACTTCTGCAGGACGGGGCCGACTATTATAATTGCTTGCCATGGAAAATCCATAGGCACCAGCTGAAAGAATAGCCAATAAGTCTCCAGTTTTTAATTTCTCTGAAAGAGGACGCCCAGAACTGAAACAGTCAGCACTTTCGCATACTGGGCCAACCAGGTTAGTTTTTTTTGTTCGGTCACGGTTGGGCCTTTTTTTGACAGGAACAATTTCATGATAGCTTTCATAAAGTGCTGGGCGGATAAGATCGTTCATACCTGCGTCAAGAATTAAAAAGTCTTTTTGCTTTCTTGTTTTTCGGTATTGGATTCTTGTTAATAGAACTCCTGAATTGCCAGATAGCATTCGACCTGGCTCTACTAGGATTTTCAAAGGATATTTTAAATTTGATTTTTTTCCGAAATGCTTTTGGATCAATTTGCAATATTGATCTACAGAAGGAACCTGTTCGTTCTTATAGGTAATTCCTAGACCTCCTCCTAGGTCAATAAAACTTAGAGGAGTAGAAAGTTTGAAGTTAATCTCGTCTATCAATTTTTTAAGTTTTAAAAATGAATCATCGAGCGGCCTAAGCGATAAGAGCTGACTGCCAATATGAATACTGATGCCTTTGAGAGTTATTCCATGAAGGTCATTGATCTGATGAATAACTTTTAGAATTTCGGATCGATCCATGCCAAATTTATTTTTCTTTAGTCCAGTAGAAATATAGGGATGCGTTTTGGCATCTACGTCTGGGTTAAAGCGGAGTGCAACTTGGGCTTTACGATTTGCGTTGAGGGCAACTTGGTTCAGAGTGAATAATTCATTTAAGGATTCAACATTAAAAGAGAAAATCCCTTTTTCTTGAAAATGAAGGGCTTTTTCCATTTCAGCTGGCGTTTTTCCTACTCCTGAAAATACGATACGGTCAGCTGGAATTTTAGCTGCATTTGCTCGGAAGAGCTCGCCTCCAGATACCAGATCCATGCCGGCACCTGCGTTACCTAGTAGCGTAAGAATCGCGATATTTGAATTTGATTTTAAAGCAAAACAAATTAAATGATCGAGATTGGATAAGCCTTTTTGTAAGGTTTTAAAGGGGTTTAAAAAGGCTTCAGCCGAATAAACGTAAACAGGAGTTCCCATTTTTTCAGCTATTTCACATAAAGAAACATGATTGGAAGTAAGAATGCCTTTTTTATAGTTAAAAAACTCGAGTGGAAAGCTCATAGATTTGTCTTATTTCGCTTCAGTTGCATGAGAACTGGGTGAGATTTGTGGAGTCGGAATTGGGTGTGTTCTTTCTGCTTGTTGAGGAGTTACAGGAAGGGGTGGCAAGGGGGGTAATTTGACTCCACATGCAGTCAGAGTAAAAAATGCCAGATAGATAAATAATTTCTTTAAATGAGAGTCCATAATCACCTAAAATCTTAATACTAGATTTAAACCAATATTGTCATATCCAATGTCAATTCTTGTATACCAACTGGGTCCTACTTGAAACAAGAGACCACCACCACCAGCAACTGAAAAAGAATTGAGTGAGGTGCTATTTGTTTGGGAGGCACTTAGGACATATCCTTGCATGATTCCACCATAAAAAAAGAGTCCAAAGCTTTGATTAAAAAAAAGATTGTAACGAAAATTGGCAACCAGATTGAGAATGGTGTAGGCATCCCCTAGAGTGCTAAAGTTGAGTGCTTTATACAGGTAAAATCCCGCTTCGATGCTGAGAGAGTCTTGAAGATGAGGAGAGTTTAGAAAAAGCATTTTGCCTAAATTGGTTGCCACTCTGAGGTTGCCTGCAGAAAAGTAATAACTTCCAGAAGGGCCGTTATTTCTGACATAGCCAAAACCTGCTGTAAGCCAATGTTGTTGAGTTTCAATGGGTTGAATTTCTTCTAAACTGACAGTGAGATGACTGTCTCGTGCTTCTAGGTCCTTTTGGCTGAGAGGAGTATCTTCCCCATCATTACTGGGTTGCGGAGAAGAAGGTAGGTCGAGTTCGGGGTCGTAGGGTTGAATTCTTAGTCCAGATGTTTTGTGTAAAAAATCTTCGAGTTCCACATGATCTTCCTGAGATTCTAAAGAACTGATTGCGCGATCGCTAATTTTTTCAATTGCTATAAAAACGGTGTCATTTTCTAAATAATAATGATTATTATATCTTTTGATCCGTTTTGCGATAACAGTTTTATTATTGAGATCCGTTTTTAAAATTCGCAATGCCATAAATGACTCATTTTCTGCTTTTAGAAGTAAAATGCGCCCAGTAGTTGGGACTTGAGTGTCTAGGTCTTCGAATAAATAAATTTTGTCTGAAGCACTTCTTTTAATTACTTTTAAATGAAATGTTTGAGCTTCGATAGGAGGCAGTTCGTCTCTTACTGGGGGTAGGCTTAATTCAAGGAGTTGGTCATCTGCAGTCGAATAGTTTATTGAAAAAAATGTAATTATGAAAAATAAAAAAAGCCTTAATGCCCCAAAGCGACCCAAGGTGTGTTTGACAAGAGATAAAGCATCCGGTTTAATGCAAATGTATGAGATTTTTTGATATTTTTGCATGTATCGATCAAATTATTTTAACTTGTTGGCGAATAAGTGTCGAGAACATGTTACGATATATTATTAAATTGTATAAATTTATTATCTTAGGAATTATATTCGTTTATTTTGCGAATGCTTTTGCTAGAGGTTCTTCCGATCACGCGGGTCTAGCCTTGGAGGTATCTGAAATTCTAGAAAAA
>CAIYTD010000251.1 GCA_903928955.1 Oligoflexia bacterium
TACCAGTTAATAAATAAAATAAATATAATTTTATTTAAAATTGTATTTAATTGTCTTAACCCCGACAAGCCCTATCAGAATAGATCAACTGGGTATCTCGACTAAGCCCTAGTCATGGGCCCCATTCACTTCATTCTTCGGCTGCTAGTTTTCCAGTCAGTTTGAGCAACCTGCCCGAAAGTTGTGCGATGGTTTTTGTGGGATTTCCTGCCTTTTTTCGCATAGCGCGGCTTCTCCGACCCAGTGTATTAAGAGCACCGAGAGTTAGAACAATAATTTTGTTTTCTCTTCGGAAGATACGGCCTAAGTCTTGCGAAACCGGCGTAGCCCAGCTTAAAGATAGGCCTCGTTAAGGGTGCTTGAATTAAATAACGTAGGAATGAATATCCGCCTAAAGTCTCCCATATTGCGGCAAACGAGTCTATACCCTGAATCACTTCGCCATTTGTTTTGCGTGAATGCATGGACTTCACTAAGTCTTTCAATCTTAGTCCTTCCTTTTTTTCGTCAAAGTCGGGAGCTGCAATATCTACCCATCTAATTTTTCCAGCGCGAGGATGCCTCTTATAGTGCTCTATTTCGCGTGAACACAGATGACAGAGTCCATCAAAATATATAGTTAAAACATGGTTCATTAGTAATCACTATATTGGCCGCCTATATTTTTGGCAATATCAATTAAAAGCAAAAATAGCTATGACTGCGACAGTCACACAACGCAGGGATCCGATTCAATGGTAGAAAAATGATCTCAATTATTTTTTCTTGCATGTTGAGCAAGTTCTTGTCCTGTCGCCAATGCTGAAATACGGGCAATGGATCCGTATACTAATTCTAAGGTAGGTTCCTCTTTTAATTCTTCATCTTGAGGATCCGTTTCGGGTGTCCTTAATTCAGACATACAAAGTTTTTTAAATACCATTCCTTGAGAGTTTAAATTATCTTCGTCTCCTTTTTCTGTATTCGTTCTCAGAAATCCTCCGATGAGTTGGGTGCCGACCAGGTAAATGACTGGTTCAGCAGCGAGTCGATCGACTAATGTGGCTGTGGGTATTCCTTCTTGGACGACTACACTTTCAATGGGCATTTGATTTTTTCCTGTACTCATTTTATTTTTGGTGCGTCGGTTCATATGGCGCAATTCTTCTGCAGAGCGAGCAACCATGATTCCCATCCCATAGGTACCTGAATTATTTTTTACAAAAACAAAGGGCTCGCGTTTGACATTGTGGTTTTCATAAGCGTTTCGGGTTCTTGCTAAAATACGGTCCACTACTTGTGCTACTTGTTCTGTTCCTTGGTCCTCGCTAAAATTAACAGGACCTACTTCTTCTGTGTCAATTTGAATGAGCCAGGGGTCAATTTGAAGAATACTGGCAAATTCAGAAGCAAGTTGATTGTAATAGCGAAAGTGTTCACTTTTCTTTCTAGAGTGCCAACCGAGAGTATGGCTAGGCAATATCGGTTGTTGAACAGAATCTAATATCTTAGGATATCCGCTCGAAAAGTCATTGTTTAGAAGAATGAGATCGGGTGTGAATTGCCCAGCAGTCATGATTCCATCCTTAATTTGAATCGGAATCGCATGGAGCTTTTTGTCTGTGTAAGAAGTGAGTAGAACGGAATCAGTACCTTCTTCTGGAGTAGGACCAAACCATCCTATTTGGGTTTCAAATCCTGCATTTTTAATAACTTGGTTTAAATAGTATAAATTTTCTATGTAATACGCATTTTTTGTATGAGATTCCGGCAGAATAAGGATTTTATTTGCGGTAGGTCGTCCTCGTTGGTTGGAAATAGCTTCTACTTGTGCGCGAAAGATGTGAGGTGCTGCTCGAAGATCTTCAGGGCAAATATTATTAAATCCTGCGGGATAAAGATTGCTGTCTACTGGCACGATCTTATGCCCTGAGTCTCTTAAATCAATGGAGCAATAAAAGGGAGGAGGACTTTTTTTAGCGTGAATGAGATGCCAATCCCAGAGTTCTCTCCGATATTTTTGGATCCCAATTGCTAGTAACTTCATTGTTTTTGAAATCATAAACTCCTTGAGACAAGTTTCTCTAAACTTTTTGAAACCTGAATGGCGGATCCCGATGTAGAGGGTGGGAGAGTCGACTTCCAGGATTCTAAGAGTTCCAGAGCGGTTGTGATCTTTTTCTTACAGTCTTGCATGAGGCGGTCTGTGAGTTCTATTCGATAATGATCCATTTCTTTTGAATTTCTTTTTTTTCTGAGGAGTTTCAGGTGGATGAGGAGGATGTGAGCATTGATGGATATAAGAGTCAAAGTTTTCATTCAATTGCGATGCTGTAGTGGTAGCAGAGAGAAGGTCTCCTGTTTGAAGTGTTTTTTGGAATAAAAGGAGAGCTTCTTGGAGACAGGTACCTTTTCGATCTAATTGGTCCATGATTTGAGCTTCATCCAGTGGGCCTGGAATAGGCAATTGAGCACAATTTAATATTTTTAAATGGAGCTTCAGGACAGATGCTTGCCCTCTTACTTCTGCGCTATTTTTGTCTGTGATTTGCTTTTCAGTGGATTCCAGGGCTTGAGTGGCTCGGAGGGGGTGATGGAGGCCAAGGAGGCTTTGGACTTTGACTAAAAGGGATCCCAATAAAAAATCAGAAGGCAGCTCGGTTTGGGAAGCGAGGTGGTTCATTTCTAAAGTAGTTAGATAGGCTTCGTTCCATTTTTTAAGTTCAATATAGGCATGGCCCAATTCTATTTGCGCGTAAGCTGCTTCTCTTTTGGATGGAGTGGAGAGAATAAAGTTTTGGAGTAAGGGAACGGCTTCCTTTGCTTTTCCGAGTCGGATGAACGATTTGCCTAAAAGAAGGTGAGCTTTTAAGTATCCTTTTTTGCTCGGATAGCGATCGATGAGACGTTGAAGTGTGAGAGAGGCGTCTTGAAAGCGCAGTTCTTGAATAGCGTTTTGCCCTTCCTTCCATAGGAATTCTGCTTCCTGGTCGGAAGTAGGTCCTGTACTAGTGGATGAAGAATAGAGAAAATTAGGTTTCAGTGGAAGAAGGAGTAGAATGAGCGGGACTAAAGGCCATCGCCACATGAAATAAATCCTCCACTGAGTGAACATCTCGGGCTAACTCAGGTAGTTTGGCACAAACTAGGATAGGATTCCTCATTAAATTTTTTAAGACAACTTCTTCTCTTTCTTGAATGGCCCGTATCACTGAGTAGGCATCTTCATTTTTGGAGTCTAGTCCTGTTGCTTTCAGGTGTCCAAAAGTACGATTGAGGGCGACACCATCAAAATGAAACTTATGCTGCACTAATGTTGTTAGAAAGTGTTGAATATCGGGAGCTGTATCTAGGGTGGGAGTGGTTACCATGATAAATCCTACTTGGGGGGACTCTAGAATGGTGGTGATTTTTCTCAAATTACTGGTAAAGTTGGCTTGGACTTCGAAAAGGGAAGATGCGAAATCGAGCAGGTGAGTCATAAAGCCAGCGCCTGTGAGTTTCTCTAAGATGCCCAGAGCTTTTTTCATTCCAATGGAAACAATTTTATTAGTAGGCAATATGAGCCAGCGAATGATTTTTTCATCAAAAAATTGAGCAAGTAGCCTGGGAGCATCCAAAAAAGCGAGAGTATTGCGGCTGGGTGGAGTGTCTAGAATAATGCAGTCATAACACTCTTGTCGATACAGATGAAAAAGGCGTTCGAGAGCCATATATTCGTTTGTGCCTGAAAATTCTTTGGCGAAAATCTGAAAAATGGGATTTTTCATTACCTTTTCTGCGACGTTAGAATTCGGAGCAAGCTCAGTAACAAAATTTTCAAAAGTGCGTCGAGTATCAGGAACAATTGCAGCTAAAGTACCAGTAAACTCAGCTGGTAGGTCAGCTCCTTCTGCTTGGGCTTTTTCATAGGCAGCCCGAATTTGAGGGGTGAGATCCGTGGGATGATCCCCTAATGTTTCGAGTCCGAGTGAGTGAGCGAGACGTTTGGCGGGATCAATAGTAATGACAACGGTTCTTTTTCCCAAAAGAGTCGCACGAATGGCCATTGCAGCACTTAATGTTGTTTTACCTACCCCTCCTGTGCCGCAGGTAATAATGACTCGTCGCTTCAATAAAGCGTCATCAATCGTTTGTTTCACACATAGGCCTTTGCTTGGATTTGTTTGGCTAGTTCTTGAACTACAATGTGTGAAGAGTTTGTGGGAGGAGGGGGAATAAAATCTAGCTTTCCGAAAGGAATTTTTTGATCCATCCAGAGTCTCATATTGTAATTTTCAAGGATAAAGCGCTTTCGGGCATATTCTTCGATGGAATGCGCAACAGGACTAGGCCAAGAGTCGGGGGAAAGTTCTTCCTGATTTTCTTGTAATACCGTTGGAAAGGTTCGATTGACCAGGAAGGCAGCTGGGTTTTGAGGAAAAATTTCGGCTAGAAAAGCATTGAGTTCCAGAGATTCTCGCAGTGGCATTTCCTCGGGTAGAGCAACAATGAGGTGGCCTGTGGATTGGGGTTCTTTTAAGGTTTCTAAGATCGACTGAGCATCTCGATGGAGTGGGCCGCCTCGAAATAATTTGACAAAATTATAAGTACTTTGAAATAAAGCCAGGCCGTATCCTGTCGAGGGCATGTCAACCACAATATGTGCGTAGTGGGTGCGTTCAAACCAAATTTTTCCTAATAGAACGAGATCATGTACACCCGGGGCTGCTTGAGAAAGGTACTGAATTAATTTGTTTTTTAGGAAAATGCGAGTGAGTTGCGACACTCCAATTTTCATAGCAGCGTATTCTTCAAATGCAGAAGTAAAATCGCAGTTCATATGCCAGAGAAAGGTTTCTACTTGCTTGATCTCTCCTGCGGGCAGGGTGGGGTCTTCCAGTGTAACCCAGAGAGTACGTGCCCCTTGCTTGGCCAGGCTGAGTGCGATTGCTTGAGATACAACGGTTTTTCCTACTCCTCCTTTTCCATGCGTAAAGATGAGATTGCGAGAGAGGGCATTATGAATAGGATGAGAATGAGAATTTATAGTGGAGTGCATGTCAGCAGACTGAAGGTGGCACGAGATGGATAGAAATTCAAGGTCTTTACAAGCGCAGGTCCTCTAGAATAAGCTCAATAAAAAAACTAGGCTCATTCAGACAAAAGAAAAGAGAATAGATACTATGTACGCTGATAATTTATTGAAATTTCGACTTTCATCGTCCGTTTTTATCGTATTAGGCGTTGCTTTAAGCGGTTGTAGTACCGGTCCTAAAGGTTTTGCTCACGGTCAATACGATGATCCTACTCGTGTCGAGTTACTGGATGATAAATTTAATGAATCCGATATGCAACAGATGGCAGATACTGTCATTCGGGCTATGGTCGCATGTCAATATGTTGCAAATGCTGCTAAACCCCCGGTGGTGATTGTAGAACGTGTCTCTAACCGAACAGAAGAACATATCGATACAGTCTCAATGACAGATAAGATTCGAACCGCTCTGATTAAGTCAGGAAAAGTGCGTTTTGTGAATAAAGAAGAGCGAGGCACTTTAAATGATGAGTATGATTATAATGCCTCAGGAAATGTATCTGGTCCGACAGCAAAAAAGCGCGGTGGTCAAATTGGAGCTGACTATATTTTAAGTGGTAATATCGCAACCAATATTCAACAGGTAGGGGATGATAAGTTTATTTACTATAAATTGACAGTGAACTTGACGAATACAGAAACTTCTACCATTGATTGCACGGAAGATCGTGAGCTGAGAAAAAAATACAAAAAGCAAAGTATAGGACTGTAAACGCTGAGAAACTATAAAAAATTCAGAATGTTAAGGATTCTATTCGGAAGTATTTTCCTTTTTACTTTAGGGTGTGCTTCAGCTCGGATGTCAGATCATGAGTCTGATCGCCTCTTTCAAGCTGGCCATTATGTGGAAGCTGCAACACATTTAAAAGAAGGTCTTAAAAAAGAAGGTGAAAACGGAAAAGACTTGCTCCTTTTCTTATTAGATATTGGTTTATCGCTTCATTCAGCGGGTGAATATGAAGAGAGTAATCGTTTTTTTTTGCAAGCCGATAAGATTGCAGAAATTAAGGATTATACGAGTTTAGCTACGGAGGGCGCTACTCTCTTAACGAGTGATAATATTAAGAGTTATAAGGGAGAGGATTTTGAAAAAGTTCTGATTAATACTTATCTTGCTATGAATTATGCATTATTGGGTGATCGGGAGAATGCTTTAGTAGAGGCCCGTCGAGTTAATAGCAAGTTGCATTTGATGGTCACTGAGGGGCAGAGAAAGTATAAGCAAAATGCTTTTGCTCGATATCTTTCTGCCATTTTATATGAAGATGAGTATAATTATAATGATGCCTATGTTGATTATAAAAATACTTGGGCTTTAATGCCGCAATTTCCAGGGTTAGGAAGAGATCTTTGGAGATGTGCCTGGCAGCTGCGAATGCCGGATGAAATGGAACGTTGGGATCAGGCTTTTAGTTTGACTGAAGAGGATCATGTGGAAGCAAAAAAGCTAGGACCACGTTCCTCTCAAGGTGAGATCATTGTACTTTATGAGAATGGGATTGCTCCTATTAAAAAGCCTAATCCTCAGTTTTCTGCATTACCCAAATTTTACCCTAGATCGAATACTGTTTATCAAGCTCGAGTGGAAGTGAATGGCGAAACAAAAGGGTTTACTAGTCTGTTGGATGATGTAGAGGAAACAGCTATTCGTGATTTAGATGAAAAGTATGGGGGATTAATTGCAAAGAAAGTAGCTGGAATCGTTGCAAAAGAGGCAGTTGCTTATGGGGTTGAAAAGCAAACTAATAGTCCTATCCTGGGGCTTTTGACTCGGGCAGTGTTTTATTTGAGTGACCAAGCCGATGTTCGCTCTTGGAATTTGCTTCCACGAGATTTTCAGGTTCTTCGAGTGGGAGTGGCAGCAGGTACTTATAGTGTAAAATTATTTCCGATTGGAAGTGAAATCCTTCTAGAGAAAATAATTCAGGTGGAGGCAGGAAAAAAAGTTTTTGTTAATTTTCGATATATGCCTTAAGGAGATGCTTCATCTTGAATGCTTTTATACGAAAATATAAATATTCAGCTCTACTCATAGGTTTGATCTGTGGAGTTTTAACTGCCTGTACATGGAAGCCTCAGTCTAGCGCGAAATCTCGAGTGGTTAATTTAGCGATTTGGTCTAACTATCTTTCTGCAGATTTAGTGAGTGCATTTCAGAAAAGAACTGGCATTCAGGTACAGATGTCTAATTATTCCTCTAATGAGGAACTTTTGGCTAAATTGCAAGCGGGTGCTTCTGGTTATGATGTAGTTGTTCCATCCGATTATATGGTTTTTAGTATGATCAAATTAGGGCTCTTGCATGAGCTCGATTACTCTCAACTTCCTCATTCTCGATCTCTAGATCCCAAATTTTTGAAAAAATCATACGATCCTACTAATAAGTATTCTGTGCCTTATGATTGGGGTACCACAGGAATTGCAGTTAGTCGAACACTCTATAAAGGTTCGATAAAAGGTTGGAAAGATTTATTTCAAAATGAAGATTTATCTGGAAAATTTTCACTTTTAGATGATTCACGTGAAGTTTTAGGGGCAGCATTGAAAGCCCAGGGGCATAGTTTAAATTCAAAAAAAAGTGCTGAGCTTCAGGAAGCTAAGGCCCTTTTGCTGAAAGCGCGACGGCGAGTAAAAGCATTTACTTCTGAGCCGTTGATGCCTTTAGTTAATAGCGAAACAGCTGTGGCTCATATTTTTATGAGTGATGCATTGCAAGCTAGAAAAGCGGTTGGAGAAAAAATAGATTACATTATTCCAGAAGAGGGAGGGACTTTTTGGGTAGATAATTTGGTTGTTCCCTTGGGTGCGACTCATTTGGTTGAAGCTTATGAGTTTATTAATTTTTTATTAGAAGGTAAGTCGAATGCTTCGACCGTTATGAGTGTTTTTGTGGCACCTACTAACTCCGGTACGTTTGCTCAGCTGCCACTCGAATATCAATTGAACCAGACGCTTTTTCCCGCTGCTTCTGCATTAGTTCATTGCGAAATGATTGAGGATTTAGGAGACTCACTGGCAGAGTGGGACCGAGTATGGACTGAAATCAAGGCGTATGAATAATTTGAAGCTTTAAGCTTTGAATGGGAATCTGTGCTTGGATGAAGAGTTTTTCAAAAAGTGTTACTTCTGGGATTTTTAAATTTTGAGGCGAAGGGTGATTTTGATGTAAGTCCCGAGTCATTTCTAAAATTTTCCATGTATCAGGCAGTTCTCCCACTGCATTGAGGATCCACTCAAAATAGTCAGGATGATCTGTCTTAATATGGAAAATTCCAGAGGGTTTCATGACTTGAGCAATTTGCTTCAAATTTTCTGAATTGATCAGTCGGTTTTTCCATTGAGATTTCCTAGGCCATGGGTCTGGAAAAAACAATGAGAGAAAATCGACTTCTTGGGGTCCAAAAATATAGTTCAGTCGTTGGGCATGTGCTCGGAGGAAAATTAAATTTTTTAAATTTTGCTTTTGACTTTTTTCTACTGCTCGAAAAATAGGTTTAAATTTCCAGTCAATCCCAATATAGGAGCGGCTGGGATGCATTTTTGCCCATTCAACAATGACATGCCCAGCGTTACAGCCAATCTCAACATGCAGCTCACGAGAGGAAGGGGGCAGCTCATTGTCCCATTTTGATCTCCACTGACCTGGACTCCGTTCGGTTTCATGATCGGTAAAAGCGAGTCCTTTGAGAGCTTGAATTTTACTCCAATAGGGGTTCTTGGAGGGTGGATAGAGATATTGAGGATGCTGTAACGGGAAGCGGTAGACTGAGGACATTAAACCTTAGCTTTGGCCAAAATCTTATACATTCCAGTGCCGCAAGTTTCACATTTTCCTTGCATTGCATCTCTCCCGTTTTTCATTGTAACCTTTTGATTGTCTTTCATAGGTCGTTTTGCTTTACATTTTACACAATATGCTTCTGTTTTTTCTGACATAGGTTCCCTTATAGAGGGAATTAGCTTCTGAAACAAGCAGGAACCTCATTTTCTATTGAATGAGTTTGAGAGCAATTTGAGCATTTTGGTTTGCTTGTCCTAAGATTGCGACAGTGGTTTGAGTAAGTATATTGTTTTTGACGAGTTCACTGGTTTCATCCGCCATGTCTGTATCTCGGATTCGACTATTGGCAGCTTCTAGATTTTCTCTATAAATATTAATGTTTGCAATAGCAGATTGCATGCGGTTTTGAAGCGCCCCTAAGGTAGCTCGATTACCGCTGACATGTTCAATAGCACTGTCTATTGAGTTTAAGTTTTCCTGTGCGGATAACTTACTTTTTGCATTGATATCGTGGATTCCAAGTGCTTCAGCGGTAGTCTCGAGTTGTTGGGATTCAAAAATAAATCGATCTACCACGGGATTATTGTGAGTACCAATTTGAAATTCGAGTAAAGGAGCTGTTCCATTGAGTAATTTAGTTCCAACGTATTCGGTAGCTGTCGAGATTCGAGTTACTTCAGATTTGAGTTGTTGAACTTCTTTGTCTAAGAAACTGCGTTCGAGGTCTCCGATAGTATCGGATGAAGCTTGAATCGAAAGCTCACGCAGTCGGATGAGGATATTGCTAATTTCATTCATTCCTCCTTCAGCCACTTGAATTAAGCTGACTCCATCATTTGCGTTTCGTCCTGCTTGTCGCAAGCTTCGAATGTCTGATTTGAGTTTTTCGCTGATTGCTAGTCCGGCTGCATCGTCGCCTGCTTTGTTAATGCGAGTTCCAGAGGAAAGGTGATCCAGGGCTGATCTTTGCCGTTCTGCATTGATTGCTAAAAATCTTTGTGCTGACAGCGACTGAATATTTGTATTGATACGTAAACCCATTTGATCCTCCAGTTAAAGTGACTATTAGTAGATCCTTCCTGGATTCAGTAGGTGCAGTCCGTGCTTAACCTACATTGCACTCATCGGTGCAGATTTTGCCGACTTTAAAAAAATCTCTTTAATATCGTATATTTATACTGTATCAAAACAATCAGACTTATATTTGACTAAATTAATTTTATAATAAGCCGATAAAGAGTGCGATGAAGGTTTATAAGAAAATTTATCAATTCACCTTTATATTTGTTGTGATTCTTATTTTGAGTTGCAACGAGTCTGTTTCAGAAGTTTGTTCCAAGGACTTTGTTTTATTAGATGTTGAAATGGAGTCAGCCATTCAAAATATTCATCAAACTGACAGAAATTGGGAAGATTGGTCTGAAGATCGTTTGAAAGATACTCAAAAGTATATGGATATTATTGGGGCTCACCCTCGAAATCGAGTCATTAAAAAGCAAATTTCAGATATTGCCAATCAGTGGGTCATGTTTGAAGGGTATGCTCAGTTGAAGAATTTAAAA